>CAISYT010000040.1 GCA_903889785.1 uncultured Caulobacterales bacterium | reverse complement strand
TCACCTGGCGCATGACCTTGGCTACCGCATCAAGTTGATCGCCCAGGCCGTTCGTGACGCGGATGGGGTGTCGATCCGGGTGCGGCCAACGCTGGTGCCCCTCGATCACCCCCTGGCTCAGGCGGATGGCGCGCTCAACGCCCTATTCATTGAGGGCCGTCGCACCGGTCGCATCTTCCTGCGCGGGCCGGGTGCAGGGGCCGGGCCGACCGCCACGGCCGTCGCTGCCGATATCGCCGATGTGATGACCGGCGCAGTGCGTCCCGTGTTTTCAGCCCCGGCTGCGGGCCTAAAGCCGTTGCAGGCGGTCGATGCGGCGCACCGGTTCGGCAAGGCGTTTGTGCGACTTTTGGTGAAGGATCAGCCCGGCGTCATTGCGGCGGTCTCTGAAACCCTGGCCGAATGTGGCGTTTCCATTGACGCCTTCCTGCAGAAGTCGGTGGCCGATGCGGGGGCAGCCACGATTGTGCTCATAACCCATCCCGTCGCTGACGCGGCGCTGGACGAAGCGATGGCGCGAATCGAAAACCTGCCAGCGGTGGTGCAAAGGCCGCGCATTCTGCGAGTGGCCCGGATATAGCTAACGCTGACTCAAGTTTCACATGCCGCCTGTAATGTGCCGAAGAGAACAGAAGAATGAAGCAAACACTTGATCGCTCCCTGGTTCTCGAAGCCGTCCGTGTTACCGAGGCTGCCGCCATTGCCGCCTGGCATCTGGCGGGCGGTGGCGACGAAAAGGCCGCCGATCAGGTGGCCGTTGACGCGATGCGCACCGCCCTGAACAAAGTGGCGATCGACGGCGAGATCGTCATCGGCGAGGGCGAGCGCGACGAGGCACCGATGCTCTTCATCGGCGAAAAGGTCGGACTGGGCGGTCCTGGCATTGATATCGCCCTGGACCCGCTGGAAGGCACAACCCTGACCGCCAAGTTCATGGCGAACGCCTTGGCGGTGATGGCCTGGGCACCCAAGGGCACGCTGCTGAACGCCCCTGACACCTATATGGATAAGATCGCTTGCGGCCCTGGCCTGCCGCCGGGCGTGATCGACCTGGATAAGAGTCCCGCCGAGAACGTGTTGGCCCTTGCCCATGCCAAGAACGTCAAGCCGTCCGAAATTACTGTCTGCGTGCTGGATCGTCCGCGACACAGCGACATTATCGCCTCTCTGCGCTCGGTTGGGGCGCGCCTGGCGCTGATCACCGACGGCGACGTGGCCGGGGTGATCCATACCGCCGACCCCGCGACGGGTATCGACCTTTACATCGGTCAGGGCGGGGCCCCTGAGGGCGTGTTGGCCTGCGCGGCGTTGAAGTGCGTTGGCGGTCAGTTTCAGGGTCGGCTGGTATTCCGCAATGCCGACGAGAAGGCCCGCGCGACACGGCTTGGCGTGACTGATTTCGACCGAAAATACGATCTCCGTGAGATCGTGCGCGGTGACGCCATCTTCGCGGCCACAGGCGTGACCAAGGGCGCGCTGCTTGATGGGGTGGTGGTGAAGGACGGCATGGTCCACACTCATTCGCTGGTGATGAATTCTTACTCCGGCACGGTCCGCGAAGTGCGGATGAAGCGGCGCGTGTGACCCAGGCCCGCGAAGGGGCCTTTCTTGGGGTAGACCGCTCCCTGAGCGGACGGACCTGGCGCTCGCGTCCAGGCGACACGGTGACAGCCCGGGGGTTTCAGCTGCAGTTGGGTCTGTCACAGCCCCTGGCCCTCGCCCTGGCCTCTCGTGGGGTGCGCCAGGACGGTGGCGAGACCTATTTGCGCCCTTCGCTGAAGGTGCAGTTTCCCGATCCGTCCAGTTTTATGGATATGGACAAGGCCGCCCGTCTTTTGGTCGATGCCGCCGAAAGGCAGCGCGCCGTGGCGGTGTTTGCTGACTATGACGTCGATGGGGCCTCCAGCGCCGCGCAGCTAATCCGCTGGTTCCGCAGTCTGGGCGTCGAGCTGACCCTTTATGTGCCCGACCGAATTACCGAGGGCTACGGTCCAAGTCCCCTGGCGTTCCGGCGTCTGAAAGACCAGGGCGTCGATCTGGTTGTTACAGTCGATTGTGGGGCCATGGCGCACGACGCCATCCTGGCTGCCGGCGAGATGGGGCTGGAGGTGGTGGTCATCGACCATCACATGATGCGCGAGGACCCGCCGGCGGCGGCCGCTGTGGTCAATCCCAACCGACCGGGATGCAACTCGGGGCAGGGCATGTTGGCCGCTGCCGGGGTCACCTTCGTGCTGCTGGCCGCCCTGAACCGCGAGGCGCGGCGGCGCGGCCTGTTCAGCGAGGACCGACCGGAGCCCGACATACGCCAATGGCTCGACCTGGCGGCCATGGGGGCGATCTGTGACGTGACCCAGCTGGTTGAGTTTAACCGGGCTCTGACCTTTCACGGCCTCAAGCGGATGTCTGGCTGGAACAACATCGGGCTGGCGGCCTTGATGGAGGCGGCGAACAGTCCCCTGACCGCTGCAAGTGTTTTTCACGCCGGCTTTGTACTGGGACCACGGATCAATGCGGGCGGTCGGATCGGCCGGGCCGACCTGGGCGCGCGCCTGCTTTCGACCGATGATCCGGCCGAGGCGAAAGATCTGGCTGCTCAGCTGAATACGCTTAATGCTGAGCGTCGTGAGGTCGAGCAAAAGCTGGTCGAGGATGCTGTGGCGATGCTGGAGGGCTCCAGCAACTTCAATCCGGACCAGTCGGTGATCGTCGTGGCGGGGGAGGGCTGGCACCCGGGGGTCATTGGCATCGTCGCCAGCCGCTTGCGCGAGCGCTATCGCAAGCCAGTCGTGGTGATCGGAATCGATACCGCCGCAGACGCCGCCAAGGGCTCGGGGCGTTCCCAGCCTGGGGTGAACCTCGGTGGCGCGATCAGTGCGGCGTTCGAACAGGGCCTTTTGATGGCCGGTGGCGGACACGCCATGGCGGCGGGCTTGACCATTAGACCGGCAATGATTCCGCAGCTCCGCGACTTCCTAGAAGAACGGCTTGGTCCAGAACGTGCCGCCGCCGTGGACAGCGAATCTCTAGAAATCGATGCCCTGGTGGCCCCTGGTGTGGTGAATCGGGCGCTCTATGACGAGTTTCAGCAGCTCTCCCCATTTGGTCCTGGCAATCCCGAACCGGTGTTTGCGCTGGACGGTGTGCGCATCGAGCGACCGATGATGCTGAAGGGCGGGCATGTTCGTGTGACCCTGGCTGGGCCGGCCGGGGGCGGTCTGAAGGCGGTGGCGTGGAGAGCCGGTGAAACGGAGCTTGGCCGCCGGTTGATGGCCGGCGGATCGCTGCATGTGGTTGGCCGGCTGAAACCCGATGACTGGCAAGGCCGCAGCAGTGTGGAGCTGGAGATCGACGATGCCGCCGACCCCCGTATGCGTACGATCTGAAGCGACCCGAAAAAGAGCCCTTCAGCCGCTTGCACCCCCGCCGCAACGCCGATATATCCGGCCCTCCCGCGCTGCGGTCCCTTCGTCTATCGGTTAGGACGCCAGATTTTCAATCTGGAGAGAGGGGTTCGACTCCCCTAGGGACTGCCAAGCGGACTTTTTCTTCAATAAAATCAATGATTTAGTTTGTGTTTTACAGTCGCCCCGGCGAATGTTTTACACTTCTGTTCTTCGTTTGGTCCAAGCCAGCTAGGGCGTAAAATGTTTTACACTCACCCCCAGGAAGCCAAGCCTGCTTTAAGGTAGCTTGCCAATGTTTTACATCTTAAACCATTGAAAATGCTAGGATAGTTGACGCCCCTAGGGACTGCCAAGCAGAATACCCCCAAGTTATCGCGGCCTGATGCTTGGATTGCGAGCCTTGCCTACCCGGCGGCACGCTTGTTGTAATCTATGCCGCAACGATGGACAGCGAGCTGTAGGTTCGCCTTGCCCCGGGCAGACGGTTTGAGTGTTCCGCCGAGCAATAATGCTCAAGTTCAGAAAACCTTAAACCAAATCAATGCATTCGGCTTAAATCGAGCTTAAATTCGCATGCACTCCAGCTCCCGCAGTGATAGTCAAGAACGAAATTCACCTTTCCCGAGATTTGTGTTATGATTGTTGTCTTGTCTTGGGGGTGCAGGACGGGGCTAGAGGGGCGTTATGGCTGGCTTTGAGTTCGAGGTCGCGGACCACGACGAAGAACAGGTCCGTATCAGTGGGGTGGTGAAGTGGTTCGATCCCGGCAAGGGATATGGATTCATTGTCCCCGATGATCCCAATAAGACCAGGCTGAAGGACGTGCTGCTGCACGTGACCTCGCTGCGTAACGCCGGACGTGACTCCGCGCTAGAGGGGGCTGTGATCGTTTGTGACGTGATCCGCCGCCCTAAGGGCTGGCAGGTCGCCGAAGTCATCGAAATCAATGAGGCCGCGGCTGCACCACCGGAGCGGCGGGAGCGTGGGCGTGATGACCAGGCCCAAGACAGCCGTCCCGTGCGCCGCGAGCGCACTAGTGGCTTTGACAGCCGTGCCGATCTTGCACCCACGGGCGATCGTGAGCATGCCAAGGTCAAATGGTTCAATCGCACCAAGGGCTATGGCTTTGTTGTGCGCGACCATGAACCGGGCGACATCTTTGTCCACATCGAAACCCTGCGCCGCAGCGGCCTGGATGATCTAACCCCCGGCGATGATGTGATGGTGCGCTTCGCCAATGGCCCCAAGGGCTTGGTGGTTGCCGAAATTTCGCCCGATTCCTAGTTCCCTGTCGGGGCCTGCAATTCCATCAGCTTGATCTGATAGAGCTTGCTCCAAAGCTTGCCAGTCACGAACAGTCGATCACCCTTGGCGTCATAGGCGATCCCGTTCGGCACGTCCTCAGTGCCATTATTGTCCGACGGGGTGGGCAAGCCCTGCAGGTTGATACGGCCGACCACAGCCCCGGTGACGGGGTTTATTCGCACAATGATGTTGGTTTGCCAGATGTTGGCGTAGATCTCGCCCTTTACCCATTCAAGCTCATTGATATTGGTCACCGGTTCACCGCGAAAGGTGACGTGTATGCGGCCGGTTTCAGCCAGGGTGACGGGGTTGAGGAAACGGATTACATCGGTGCCGTCGCTCATAATGATGCGGCGTTCATCTTTGGTCAGGGCCCAGCCCTCGCCCTTATATTTGAAAGTCCCGCGCGGATTGAAGTTTGACGCGTCGTAGATAAAGCCGATCTGGTGCTGCCAGGTCAGCTGGATCAATTTATCGTTCCAGGTGACGATGCCCTCGCCAAAATAAGGGGCCTTCAAAAGCCGCTGCATCAGCACCTTGCCGGTTTCGAGCGCCACCTTGCGAATACCCGAATGCCCGACAAGGCCCGTGCTCTCCAGCATATAGCCATCCTGGTAAAGCAGGCCCTCTGTGAAGGCGGCGGGATCATGCGGGAAACTGCGCACAACCTGAACGCCATAGACCCGGTCTGGTGGGGCAGGGCGCGGCTGGGCCGGCACGGTGCCGCCCATCAGGCTGAAGCTCAAGGCGGCTAAGGTCACAAAAAGACCCAGACGAAAACGAATGGCCATGTTTAGCAGCTTAACGGAGCGATTAAGGCCTTCAAGCGGCGGGCGGCCTGCGGCCCGCAAAGAGCCATGCGGCGATCCCGGCCATCATGCAGGCACCGCCGATCAAGGCCCATTTCCGGTCGCCTGTCATCACGCTGCCTGGCAATACATTCATGCCCTGCAGTAACCAGATCACGCCGATCAGGATCAACAGGGTGGCGACAATTTTGATCACCAGCCTCATGGCAGCCTCCAATTTTATCGATCCAGCATGGCGCACAAGCGCGGCCGATGGCAATGTTTGCTTGCTCCAGCCTCCGCAGCGCTTTAGGCGTCAACTCACAGTCGGAGCGTAGCGCAGCCTGGTAGCGCATCTGCTTTGGGAGCAGAGGGTCGCAGGTTCGAATCCTGCCGCTCCGACCAATATTTGCAGAGGATAGATATGATTGCGCGAATCCACCGCCCGGCCAAGACGGCCATGCAATCGGGCAAGGCGAAGACGCGGGACTGGTTGCTAGAATTCGCCCCCGACAGCGCCCGCGTATCCGATCCGTTGATGGGTTGGACACAGTCGAGCGATATGAACGGTCAGATCAAGCTCGCGTTCGAAACCCGTGATGAGGCCGTAGCCTATGCCCAGGCCCATGGATTGGCATTTCAGGTAACAGAGCCCAAGACTCCGAAGCGGATCATCAAGACCTACGCTGACAACTTTGCCCCTGGTCGAAAGCAGCCCTGGACCCACTAGGTCCGCACTGTGTCGGTGCGCGCCAGTTCAGCGTGCGCTGAAAACGGTCTATGGATTGCGTGTTGCGGTCGCCAAACCCAGATTTCACCCTTGGCTGCCACGTGCGGCCGCCCTTAGCTCAATTGGATAGAGCACTCGCCTTCTAAGCGAGCGGTTGCTGGTTCGAGTCCAGCAGGGCGGGCCATGGCGGGAACGCCAGACGGCTTAGATGATATTGCCGTAGTCGATCCCAGACAGGCTCACGCCCTGCAGCATCACCACCGTGTCAACGCCGGTATTGGGCGGATGTTCTGCGAACAGGTAGTTGTCGGTACCCACCTGGACCACGATATATTTCAACGCTGCACTGGTCACAAACAGAGCATTAGCCTGAGTTTCAGCGGTAGAAATCGAAAGCCTGTTTCACCATTTTTGGTCTGCACGTGGACGTCAGGCGGTGGCGTAGGCCGCCAGTGCCTGATCGAGATCAGAGATCAAATCGTCGGGATCTTCGAGCCCGATCTGCAAGCGGATAACCGGACCACCAAACCGTGGCTGAAAGCCCCGGCAGGCGAACTGCGGATCGCCGGGAATGGCCAAGCTCTCGAATCCACCCCAGCTGTAGCCCAATCCGAACAGCCTCAGCGCATCAATGAAGGTATCGACTGCCGCAGATGATCCTGGGCGCGCGACAAAGGACAGCAAGCCGCTGGCACCAGAGAAATCGCGCTTCCAGATATCGTGTCCGGGCGCGCCGGGTAGGGCGGGGTAAAGTACCTGCAGCACATTGCCGTGGCTTTCCAGCCATCGGGCAATGATCATGGCGTTGGCCTCGTGCCGTTCCAGGCGGGTGCCAAGGGTGCGTAGACCGCGCAGCATGAAATAGGCATCATCGGGTGCTACAGCCCAGCCCATCTCCAGCTGAGCGGCGTCGAGCAACTTGGCCGCGGCTGGATTGGCCGTGGCGGCACTGCCCATGAACACATCGGAATGCCCGCCGACATATTTGGTCAGAGACTGGATGCTGATGTCGATCCCATGCGCGAGCGGCTTGAACAGCAGGCCAGCCGCCCAGGTGTTGTCGACGGCGGTCAAAACACCCCTTGCCCTGGCGGCGCGGGCTATGCCGGGTATGTCCTGCATGTCCATAGTCAGGGAGCCGGGCGTCTCCAGCATGATCAGCCGCGTGGCAGGCGTGGCGAGCGCTAATACGCCTTCGGCGCTTAAGGAGGGTTCGAAATAACGTGTAGACACACCGAGCCGCGCCAGCACCGTGTCGCAGAACCGCCGCGTGGGGCGATAGACACTGTCGGCGGCCAGGATTTCGTCGCCAGCCTTGACCACTGCCAGCAGGGTGCCGGTGATCGCTGCTAGGCCGGATGGGAACAGCGAGACATCGCTCGCGCCTTCCATCTCTGCCAAAGCGGCCACAAGCGCCTGATGCGACGCCAACCCCTGTCGGCCATAGGAAATCTGGCTGTAATCATGAATGGCTGCTGCATTCGGCAGCAATACGGTCGACCCACGCTGGATAGGCGGTCCAACCGTCTCGGCGAGCTTGGTTGAGGCCTTGTGCCGCGATCCATGGATCAGGCGTGTGTCGCGCTTCATCACGCCGGACCCGTAACGACCGACGTATCTGACCGGCTGCCCCACTCGGTCCACGAGCCGTCGTAGACGGCGGCGGCATGGCCAACACGCGCCATTGCCAGGGCCAGTACCGAGGCGGTGACGCCCGTGCCGCAAGTCGCTGTTAGCGGTCGGCCGGGATCAATGCCGCTGTTGCGAAGGATCGCTAGAAGGTCGTCGCGTGGGCGTAGCGCACCGTTGGTGATTAGTTCCGTGAAGGGTAGGTTTTTGGCACCGGGCATGTGCCCTGAGCGAACACCGGGGCGGGGTTCGGGTGCGGTCCCTTCAAAACGCGTTAAGGCGCGCACATCGACCACCTGCTCGGTTCCCGACTGGAGAAGGGTGCTGACCTGTTGGATATCGCGCACGAGGGCGGGATCGAGTTTGGCGTCGAATGGGCTCAGCTTTGGGCGCGGGGTGCCGGTTTTCAGTGGCCGACCTTCCGCCATCCATCGGGGGATGCCACCGTCGAGGACGTAGACCTTATTGTGGCTCATAACCCTGAAATTCCACCAGGCGCGGGCTGCCGAGAACAGCCCATGGCCATCATAAACGACGATTGTGTCGTTTCTACCCAGCCCTAAAACGCCCGCGCGGATCGCAAAGGTCGCCGCGTCGGCAAGCATGTGCGGCAGGGTACTGGACAGGTCGGACATTGCGTCGAGATCGAAGAACACAGCCCCCGGGATATGGGCCGCCTCGAACATGGCCTTGGCGTCGCGTGGGTCACCCGGCATAAACCAGGTGGCATCGATTGGTTTGACGTGCGGATCGGTCAGATGATCGGCCAGCCAGTCGGTGGAGACCATCGGGTCGTTCATCGGGCTGTATCCATCCAGGCCGGGACCGGCAGGTTGCGCTCGCGCAGGAACGCGGGGTTGAACAGCTTACTTTGATAGCGCGAACCATGGTCGCATAGCAGGGTCACGATGGTGTGGCCGGGTCCCATGTCTCTGGCCATACGGATCGCGCCGGCCACGTTAATTCCCGCCGAACCGCCTAGACACAGCCCTTCATGCTGCACTAGGTCGAACACGGTTTCCAGCATTTCGCTATCGTCGATGCGGTAAGGCAGATCGATCTTCAGGCCTTCAAGATTGGCTGTAATCCGGCCCTGGCCGATCCCCTCAGTGATTGAACTGCCCTCTGATTTCAGCGCACCGTGGGCATAATAGTCATACAGCGCCGCACCATAGGGGTCGGCAAGGCCAATTTTTACGCCGGGTTTGCGGGCCCTCAGAGCAGCGGCGATGCCGCTGAGTGACCCGCCCGATCCGACGGAACAGATGAACCCATCGACCTTGCCTTCGGTCTGTTCGAAGATCTCTGGGCCTGTGGTGTGGAAGTGGGCGTCGCGGTTGGCGGTATTGTCGAACTGGTTGGCCCAGATCGCCCCAGCCGGTTCTGTAATCGCAAGTTCCTGCGCTAAACGCCCAGAATAGCGCACATAATTACCAGGATTTGAATAGGGCAGGGCGTCAACCTCAACCAGTTTAGCCCCCAGAAGGCGAATGGCATCCTTCTTTTCCTGGCTCTGGGTGCGCGGGATCACGATGGTTGTCGTGTAGCCTAGGGCAGCGGCAACGAGGGCAAGGCCGATGCCTGTGTTTCCTGCCGTGCCTTCGACAATACGGCCGCCGGGCCGCAACAGCCCCTTGGCCTCAGCATCACGGATGATACCTAAGGCGGCGCGATCTTTAACCGACTGACCGGGGTTCATGAACTCGGCCTTACCGAGAATCTCGCAGCCAGTCGCCTCGCTAGCCCGGTGCAGCCGGATAAGCGGGGTATTGCCGATGGCTTGCAGGACGGAGGCGGCGATCATGAACGCCTTTTAAAGGCGGGCCACCGCTGGGCCGCAATAGAAATCCTGCTTGAGGGGTCCAGATTAAGCCTTGGCCAAGGCGAGTTGAACCACATTGGTCCGCGCGCTGCGGAAGCCGGCCTCGCAATAGGCCAGATAGAACCGCCACAGCCGCCGGAACCTCTCATCGAAGCCCAGCGGGACGATGTCGTGCCAAGCCTCGTCGAATCGGCGCAGCCATTCAGCGAGGGTGTCGGCGTAGTCTTGGCCAAAGCGGCTGATCGTGCACCAATCCAAGCCAACGGTGCGGGTCTCGCGCCTTAGGCGTTCCTCGCTTGGCAACATGCCGCCCGGGAAGATGTACTTCTGAATGAAGTCCGACCGTCTACGATAGCCGTCAAACAGCTCGTCCTTGATGGTGATGATCTGCAATCCTGCCTGACCACCGCTTTTAAGCCGGTCGCGAACGGCGCTGAAATAGGTTGGCCAGTACTTCTCGCCGACGGCTTCAAACATCTCGATTGAGGCGATGCGGTCAAATTGGCCCGCCACATCGCGATAGTCGATCAGACGAATGTCCACTTTCTCTGCCAAGCCATTATCGTACATACGCTTTTTGGCATATTCGTACTGTTCTTTTGAGATGGTGATCCCCGTGACACGTGCGCCCACCTGCTTGGCGGCGAACTCGGCGAACCCGCCCCAGCCGCAGCCGATTTCGAGCACGGTTTGGTCCTGGGCCAGGCCGATGCTGCGGGCTAGGGCGGCGTATTTCTCGGTCTGGGCGGCGGCTAGGTCTTGCCCTGGTTGCGTGTAGCGCGCCGCCGAATAGGTCATGGTCGGGTCAAGCCAGCGGGAATAGAAGGCATTTCCCAGGTCATAATGGGCGTGGATGTTCCGTTTGGAGCCTTGCTTGGTGTTGCTATGCAAGGCGTGCCGCAGGCTGTGTAACCAGCGGGAGAAGCGCGATCCCGAGCCCAGTTGCTCGATATTATCAAAGTTCAACGAAAACGCGCCCAAGAGGGCGGCGAGGTCTGGCGTATCCCATTCTCTCGCCATGTAGCCTTCGGCAAAACCGATATCGCCCGACATCAACGCACGGCGTATGCAACCAAAGTCCTTGATCGTCAGCTGCGCGTCCGGCCCTGGATTTTGGCCGACCAGTCGCAAGATCTCGCCATTCGGAAGAACGAAGGTCAAGGCACCAAAGGACCACTTGCTGCCAGCCATCCGCACAGCCGTGCGGAATATGCCCGGCGCGCGCAGCCGGCGTATATCTTCCAAAAAAGCGGCGTTAACGCTCATTGGCGTTCAGTGTCATAATCACTTCCTGTACCACAAATGGCATCACCCGCGCGAATCGCGGCCTTGTTTCAGTTCGGCCTTCGCGTCACTTGTTCGCCCCACAGCCCCGGTGAGGGGCGGCACTGGAGCATGTCCATGACTGCAGTTACGCCCAATTCCGTCGTCGAGATGCGCACGGACAAGAAAATAGTCCGATTTGGCAATAGCGAGCGTCTGGCCTTCATTGCCGGACCCTGCCAGTTGGAAAGTCGCCAGCATGCGCTGGAAACCGCCCACGCGCTGGCTGAGATTGCCAAGCGCCTGGGAGTCGGGTTGATCTATAAGACCTCGTTCGACAAAGCCAACCGCACAAGTGCCGGTGCTGCGCGCGGGTTGGGTTTGGAAGGCGCGATCCCAATCTTTGCCGAAATTCGTGAGGTGACCGGACTACCGGTGCTCACCGACGTTCACGAAATCGAGCAATGTGCCTTAGCGGCTCAGGTCGTCGACGTTCTGCAAATTCCGGCGTTTCTAAGCCGCCAAACAGACTTGCTTGTCGCCGCTGCCAAGACGGGCAAGGCCGTCAACGTCAAGAAGGGCCAGTTCCTGGCCCCTTGGGACATGAAGAACGTCATCGCCAAATTGACCGACGCGGGCAATCCCAATGTGATGGCGTGCGAGCGAGGGGTGTCGTTTGGCTACAATACCCTCGTATCCGACATGCGGGCGCTGCCAATTCTGGCGCAAATAGGCTGCCCGGTGATATTCGATGCGACCCACTCGGTGCAACAACCCGGCGGCCTGGGGACCAGTTCTGGGGGACAGCGAGAGTTTGTACCTGTGCTGGCACGGGCTGCTGTCGCCGTTGGCGTAGCAGGCGTGTTTATTGAGACCCATCCCGATCCGGATCGGGCACCGTCTGACGGACCCAATATGGTGCCGATGAGCCAGTTCGAGGCCTTGTGCACTGAGCTTCTGGCCTATGACGCCCTGACCAAGGCGCGGAACGCCAAGGGGCTGTGATGGACCTCACCGCACTCCAATCCTTGCTGGGTGTGATCAGGCAGGCTCGCGTGGCCTGCGTGGGCGATGTGATGGTGGATCGCTTTGTCTATGGTGAGGTTGGTCGCACCAGTCCTGAGGCCCCTGTCGCCGTCTTAGCGCGGGTGCGCGAGGCTTCAATGCTCGGCGGTGCCGGCAATGTGGCCCGCAATGTTGCTGCACTTGGCGGAATAGCCGCCCTTGCCGGCGTGCTGGGCGAGGACCCCGCCGGATCTGACGCCCTGCGGATGCTGGAGTCCGAGGGGCGCATGGAGGGCCATCTGGTCAGCGTGCCGGGCCGACCGACCACCGTAAAGACCCGCTATGTCGCGGGTGGCCAGCAATTGTTGCGCGTTGATGCTGAGGAAATTGGGGCGCTGCCGTCGGCCTCCGCTGACAAGATGGTCAATGCCGTGCGCCATGCGGTGCGCGATGCCGGGGCGATCCTGCTGTCGGATTATGGGAAGGGCGCGGTCAGCGATGCGGTTATTGCCGCCTGCCTGGAGGCGGCTAGGCTTTCTGGCGCGCCGCTGATCGTCGATTCCAAGGCTCGCGGGTTGCACCGATATGGGAACGCCGCGCTGCTGAAACCCAATGCGGCCGAACTGGCGCATGTCACCGACATGCCGACCGATACGGATGCGCAAGTCGAGGCGGCCCTGGCCCATGCCCTGACGCTTTGCGACGTAGGCGGTATTCTGGTCACCCGTGCGGCGCGGGGCATGAGCCTGCTGCAGAGGGGTGGAGTTGTGTGCCACTTCCGCGGTTCGGCACGCGAAGTGTTCGACGTCTCCGGCGCTGGGGATACGGCCATTGCCGCGCTGGGCCTCGCCCTGGCCGCCGGCGCGGCGTACGGCGACGCTGTCGAACTTGCCTTGCTGGCGAGCGGCGTGGCGGTGAGCAAGGCCGGCACAGCCGTGGTCTCGCCGGAAGAGCTGATCGAGGCGGAGGTTGCCGCCCGGCTTGCGCCAGCGGAGGCCAAGATCGCCAGTTTTGAACGCGCGGCGCACCTGGCGGCGGTATGGCGGGCGCAGGGCCTGAAAGTTGGCTTCACCAACGGTTGTTTCGACATTCTGCACCGTGGCCACATTAGCTACCTGGTCCAGGCCAGAGGCTGGTGCGATCGGCTGATCGTTGGGATTAACAGCGACGCCTCGGTCAAACGCCTGAAGGGGGATAGCCGGCCGGTCAACGACCTGGACTCCCGCGCCGTGGTGCTGGGCGGCCTGAGCCACGTCGATCTAGTGGCACCCTTTTCGGAGGATACACCGCTGGCCTTGATTGAGGCAGTGCGGCCAGACGTTCTGATCAAGGGCGCTGATTACATAGAGGCCACAGTGGTTGGTGCCAAGGAAGTGCGCAGCTGGGGCGGGGTCGTGCAACTGGCCCCCCTGGTTGAAGGCTATTCCACCAGCGCTGCCATTGAGCGCATGGTAAAATTGGATGCGAACCGATGAGCCGTTTGATTTTGGTCACGGGCGGGGCGGGCTTCATTGGTTCCAACATTGCCACCGCCCTGGTTGATCAGGGCTATGATGTTGCGGTCAGCGATCGCCTGCGCAGCACCGAAAGCGGCAAATGGCGCAATCTTGCCAAGCACGCCATCGCCGATTTCATTGATCCGGATGACTTGCCACACTGGCTGGCCGGGCGGGGTGCTGAGACCCAGGCCATCGTGCACATGGGGGCGGTATCTTCGACCACCGAGCCGGACGCAGACAAGATCATTCATTCCAACTTCACCCTGTCCCGCGATCTGTTCGACTGGTGCACGTCACACGGTAGACGGCTGATTTACGCTTCCAGCGCAGCGACCTATGGCGACGGCACCGGCGGGTTTGGGGACGACGACAGTCTGAACGCGCTGAAATCGCTGCGCCCGCTGAATGCCTATGGCTGGTCGAAGGCCCTGTTCGACATCTATGCGCGTCGCCAGGCGGATCGAGGGTCAGCGCCGCCGCAATGGGCGGGGCTGAAGTTCTTCAACGTTTATGGCCCAAACGAGGGTCACAAGGGCGCGATGAAGTCGGTGGTGGCGCAGATTTGGCCCACGATTGCCGCTGGCGGAACGGTGAAACTCTTCAAGTCGCACAATCAGAACTATGCCGATGGCGGACAACTGCGCGATTTCGTCTATGTGCGCGACTGTGTGCAGGCCATGCTTTGGCTGCTGGATAATTCCCAGGTCAACGGGGTGTTCAACATGGGCTCGGGAACCGCGCGGTCCTTCAACGATCTCGCCTCGGCAACCTTCGCGGCGGCTGGTCAGACGCCCGCCATCGAATTTGTACCGACGCCTGAAGTGATCCGCGACAAGTACCAATATTTCACGCAAGGGCCGATCGACCGCCTGCGCTTCGCTGGCTACGCCGCGCCATCGACGCCGCTGGAAGAAGGTATCGCCGATTATGTGCGGTCTTATCTGAGCCAGGAGGAACCCTATCGTTAGGCCGCTACGCCTCAACCCGATCGACCGCTTGCGGGCGGTTTGGCTCTGGCTGTTCAGGTTATTTGGCGGCCGGGTTCGGCTTATGGCGACCGTCGGCGGATTGCTGACGGTGCTGATCGCTGGAAGTATCATCTGGCGGGACGATATCTTGCGCTCGCTACTCGATCCGAAAATTCCTTTCCAGACTTACACGCTGCCGCCCGCACCCAACTATGCGGATGCCCGAACCTGGGCCCTAATGCCGAAAAATCCACGGGCCTGGACCGCGAACGATCCACCCGCCGACATCTTCTTTCTGTATCCCACGACCTATGACGGCGGTGCAGATTGGAACGGTGACATCGACGATCCGCGCGCCGAGCGGTTTCTGCGGAACGTTGCTCTGCCCAACTATGCCGGGCCATTTGCGCGGGTGGGGCGGGTTTTCGCGCCGCATTATCGCCAGGCTAGCCTCTACGCCATGATGACCATGCGCGACGACGCGCGTGATGCGCGGCGGTTCGCCTATGAGGACGTGCGCGCATCCTGGCGCTATTACCTGGACCACCACAACCTGGGCCGGCCGGTGATCCTGGTTGGGGTCGAGCAGGGCGGGGCTCTGGCCGCCCGGCTGCTCGCTGAGGAGCTTGTGCCGCATCCCGATCTGCTGGGACGATTGGTGGGGATCTATCTGATCGAGACCGCCGTTCCCGCCGACGCCTATGGGCCGACCGCACCCGTGCCAGCCTGCGCCCAGCGCGCGCAGGCTGGATGTATCGTCGGTTACGCCATGGCGCTCGATGGCGACGGCGACCGTGCCGATGATATTCGAGGGCGCTCGTTGTTCTT
>CAISYT010000039.1 GCA_903889785.1 uncultured Caulobacterales bacterium | reverse complement strand
GTCGAAGTCGAAGATGAAGGTCTCCAGCCGCGCCTCGACCTCGCCCACCGTGGGGTTCCTACCGATATTGGAGACGCTGGCCAACAGCCGCCCGTCGGCCATGCGGGTTCGGCTGGCGTAGACCCCAAGACGCGGGGCCACATAGTCCTCAAGCGCCACATTGGCGGTCGGAAAGCCGAGTGTGCGGCCAAGCTGACGGCCGCGGCGGACGATTCCCTCGATGGCGAACTGCCGGCCCAGGATCGCGGCTGCAGCGGCCGGTTCGCCTTCGCGCAGAGCCTCACGCACGGCGCTGGACGAGATCTTGATCCCATCCGGCATGGTCAGAGCCGGGGTGACCGAGACAGAGAAACCAAACGCCTCGCCATAGGCCTGCATGGTCTTGGGCGTACCTGTTCGCCCGGTGCCGAAGCTGATGTCGAAGCCCACCGCCACATGCCGGACGCCCAGGCCGGCGTGCAGTACGTCTTCGGCGAACTGGCGGTCGGTCATGGAGCCCATGGCGTAATCGAACGGCAGTAGGAAAAGCCGCTCAACACCCAGACTTTCCAGAATGCTGGCCTGCTGGTCGAGTGTGGTCAGGCGAAACGGCGGGTCACTGGGCCGGAACATCCGCCGGGGATGCGGGTCGAAAGTGATCACGGCCAAGGGCGCGCCCACGGCCTGTGCCGCCTCACGCGCCGCGCTGATGACGTGCTGATGGCCTAAATGTACGCCATCGAAATTGCCCAGGGCCGCCGCAGCCCCTCGGTCAGCGGGATCAAGCCCACGCCAATGTGTAACGATCTTCAGCGTCATGTCAGGTCGGCCTACGTTGGACCAGCATCTTGGCCTCGCCGCGCACCATCGCCTTGCGGCCAACCTTCACCAGAGTGACCAAGGTCGCCTCGGTCTTGGCGTCATCCAGGGCGGTGATCTCCACGCGTGTGACCACCTCGTCACCGATGTGCACCGCGCGCAGGAAATCCAGTGTCTGGCCAAGATAGATCACGCCCGGGCCCGGCAGGTCAGAGGCCAGCAGGGCCGAGATATAGCCGGCCAGCATCATACCGTGGGCGATGCGGCCCTTGAACGGGGTCGTCATCGCATAGGCTTCGTCGAAATGCAGCGGATTGAAGTCGCCGATCGCGTTGCCGAACGCCTCGATATCGGCGGCGGTGACGGTGTGCGTGGCTTCTGCCGACTGCCCCAGTTCCAGATCTTCGAAATAGGCCATGCGCGTGACTACCAGGCCAAGGTGGGAATGGCATGGGCAGCGTGTACGCCCTTGCTGGCAAGCCATTGGGTCAGGGCTGCGGCGTCGAGCCCACCCGCCGCATTCAAGACATGCTCGCCATGCACGCCGCCAGCCACGAACAGGGCGTCGAGCGCCTGCGCGTTGGCACCGCCCAGGTCATTGGCGGCGCTGTCGCCGATGCACAGCACGCGCTGCCGTTCGACCGGCTTGCCGGTCAATGATTCTGCCTCGCGCAGCGCTAGGTCATAGATTGCCGCATAGGGTTTTCCCGCCATGATCACCGGTCCGCCACCCATTTCGACGTAGAGTTCGGCCACGCCGCCCGCGCACCACAGCAGTTTGCTGCCCTTGTGGACCTGCCGATCTGGATTGGCGCAGACCAGCGGCAGCTTGCGCGCCACGGCGGGTTTGAGCCGTTCGCGATAGTCTTCGGGCGTCTCAATATCATCGTTCTCCAGACCGGTCAGCGATATGAAGGCAGCCATTTGCGGACCCGCAAAGTCTAACCCTAGGCCGTCATAGATCACCGACTCATGAGGCGGGCCGATGGTCCAGACCGGGCCGGGCGCGCGGGCACGGAGCAGGTCGCGCGTGGCATCGCCCGAGGTGGCCATGGCACTCCAAGCGTGGCGCGGCACGCCCAGGCCGTCGAGTTGTAGGGCAACTTCGCTTGAGACGCGGGGCGAATTTGAAATCAAGACCACGTGGCCGTGGTGCTCACGAAACCGGATCAGTGCGTCGCAGGCAGCCGGAAAGTGCTCGCGTCCGTTGTGGATCACGCCCCAGATGTCGCACAGAAGTATGTCATAGCGATCGGCGACGGCGGATAGGCCGTAAATGATCTGGGGCGCGCTCATGCGGTGGGGCATACCCCAACCCTTAATCCCCGCGAAGGGGGGTTCGCCGAACAGGTGGCCCTGGCCGTAGCCGATGCTTCGGGTCCTGAGGCGGATGGCTAACACGAAGCGCTTTAACGCCTGGTTAACCCTAGTTTACCGGCTCCCTAGCGGGTCGGAACGGGCGTTTCACCGCCATAGTCGTAGAATCCGCGCCCAGACTTGCGACCGAGCCAGCCGGCCTCGACATATTTCACCAGCAGCGGACAGGGGCGGTATTTGGAATCCGCCAAGCCGTCGTGCAGCACATTCATGATCGATAAGAGGGTGTCCAGGCCGATGAAGTCGCCCAGTTCGAGCGGGCCCATCGGATGGTTGGCGCCTAACTTCAACGCCGTATCGATGGCCTCGACGGTGCCAACCCCCTCATAAAGCGTATAGACGGCCTCGTTAATCATCGGGATCAGGATGCGGTTAACGATAAAGGCGGGGAAATCCTCGCTGTTGGCTGTGGTCTTACCCAGCGACTGCGCAAAGGCCAGCGAGGCCTCATATGTCGGGACGTCGGTTGCGATGCCACGGATGATCTCGACCAGGCGCATGATGGGCACCGGATTCATGAAATGAAGCCCGATGAACTTGTGCGGCCGACCGGTTACCGATGCCAGGCGCGTGATTGAGATCGACGAGGTATTGGAGGCCAGGATCGTATCGGTACCGACATGGTCTGCCAGGTCGCGGAAAATCTGTTTCTTGATGGTCTCATTTTCAGTCGCCGCCTCGATCGCGATGTCCTGGCGGGCGACTTCGGGAAGCGTGCCGGGCTGCACACGGGCTAAGGCGGCGTCGGCTTCGGCCTGGGTCAGCGCCTGTTTGGCGACCAGCTTTGCCAAGCCCTTTTTTATGCCGGCGATGCCTTTTTCGATGCTCTCGGGCGAGACGTCATACAGGAGCACATCATAGCCGGCCTGGGCCGATACCTGGGCGATTCCGGCCCCCATCTGGCCTGCGCCGACGATCCCGACCGACTTTATGCCTGACATGATGTGTCCTCGCCCACGGAGTGTTGGGAAGGCATGGTAGCATGCGGCGCAGCAAGTTCGACAGGCGTCTTGCTGCGCCGCACACAATACTGCTGAGCGTGGCCCTCAGGGCTCAGCCCTATTTGAGCGCGTCGAGCGCCTTCATCATTTCTGGCACGGCGACCTTGTAGTCCTGCACAAGGCCGTAGTCAGCGATGGCGAAGATCGGCGCGTCGGGATCTTTGTTGATCGCGGCGATGATCTTGGAGTCCTTCATCCCGGCCAGGTGCTGGATCGCGCCACTGATGCCGATAGCCAGATAGAGGTCCGGTGCCACCACCTTGCCGGTCTGGCCGACCTGGTAGTCGTTGGGCGCATAGCCCGCGTCGACGGCGGCTCTGGAGGCACCAACCGCGGCACCCAGCTTGTCGGCCAAGGGTTCGATCGCGGACTGGAATTCCTCAGCCGACCCCAAAGCGCGACCGCCCGAGACCACGATCTTGGCGCCAGCCAATTCCGGCCGGTCGGATTTGACCATGGCGTCGGAGATGAACTTGGTACCCGGCGCACCTGGGCCAGGATCGACGCTGCGAATCTTGGCCGAACCGCCCTCGGCGGCGGAGTCGAACGCGCTGGCGCGCACGGTCAGCACCTTTTTCGGATCGGAAGACTGCACTGTTTCCAGGGCGTTTCCAGCATAGATCGGGTGCACGAAGGTGTCGGCGCTGACCACCGCGATCACGTCGCTGATCTGGGCTACATCCAGTTTGGCGGCGATGCGCGGGGCGATGTTCTTGCCCTGGGCGGTGGCCGACACCAGCAGGGCGTCGTAACCGGCCATCAGCGGAACCGTCAGGCTGGCGAAAGCCTCGGCCAGGCCCTGACCCAGCGCATCACTTTCAGCGGTCAGCACCGCGCGCACGCCGGCAATCTTGGCGGCGCTAGCGGCAATCGCGTCAATGCCCTTGCCCGCGACCAGGATGTCGATCTCCGTGCCGATCTGCGTGGCGGCGGTCACAGTCTTATGGGTGGCGTCGCGCAGCACGCCTTCGCCATGGTCGGCGATGATCAGAACGGCCATTATAGCAACCCCGCGGCTTTGAACTTGGCGGCCAACTCCGCCGCGTCGGCCACCTTGACCCCGGCTTCGCGTTTGGGCGGCTCGGTGACCGTCACGACCCTGAGTCGCGGTGCCATATCGACGCTGAGCGAGGCCGCATCACGCACCTCCAGCGGCTTCTTCTTGGCCTTCATGATGTTGGGCAAGGACGCGTAACGCGGCTCATTGAGGCGCAGGTCAACGGTGATCACCGCCGGCAGGGTCACCTCGATGGTCTGTAGCCCGCCGTCGACTTCACGCGTCACGGTGGCGGTCTTGCCGCTGATCTCGATCTTGCTGGCGAATGTGGCTTGCGGCCAATCCAGCAGGCCGGCCAGCATCTGGCCGGCGGCGTTGTTGTCGCCATCGATGGCCTGTTTGCCCATGATCACCAGATCGGGCTTTTCTTCATCGACAATGGCCTTGAGTAGCTTGGCCACGGCCAGGGGCTGGGGGTCGAGGTCGGTCTGAAGCAACAGGCCGCGGTCAGCGCCGATGGCCATGGCAGTGCGGATGGTGTCCTGAGCCTGGATCGGGCCGATCGACACCGCCAAGACTTCGCTGACGGTTCCTTTTTCCTGCTGGCGCACCGCCTCTTCGACGGCGATCTCGCAGAACGGATTCATCGACATCTTCACATTGGCCAGGTCGACGCCGGTGTGGTCGGCCTTAACCCGCGCCTTGACGTTGTAGTCGATCGCCCGCTTGACTGGGACAAGCACCTTCATGACGGCTGCGTACCCTTCATTTATCGTTCTGTTGCGCCCCCCGCATGACGCCACTGCGTCGCCTTGGCAAGATCAGCGCGGCCCCGATCCCGTTTTTTTGACGCGCAGCGCACTAGCCAACCGCGCCCTTTGGCGTAAAGAAAGCCGCCATGAACCGGCTCATCGACCAACTGAAAATTGTCTTTCTGGGGATCTTCGCCGTGCTGTGCGTGGCGATCTGGACCCTACACCTGGTCTGGCTGTGGCCCGCCAAGCGCTGCGAGGCCAAGGGCATGTGGTGGGATTGGCGCACCCGCATCTGCGCCCTGCCCGTGCCGCTAGAAGTCTTCACCCACCGCAAGACGGGCGAGACGGTCATCGTGCCTGCGCCGCAGCCGATCGCGCCGCAGCCAGACTAGTTAGGCTCTAGGCGTGGTGATGGAACCGCCACCAGGCTGCCGATACCAGCACCAGTATTGCAATAAACTGCATCAGCACCCGCAGCCGCATAAACTTGTTTGAATAGCTCCGGCCAAAGTCACCGCCCCGGAACAGGGCATAAAGTCCCGCCAGCAGGGCCAGCAGGACCGCGGCCAGGGAAATTGGGATCAGGAAATCGAACAGGTCCATTCTCCCAATATAGGACGAACCCCAGCCTCGACCAAGGGCGCGTTGGCGATGCCATCGCCAGGCCGGGTACATTGGAAAAAATGAAAACTTTCGACTAGTTCGCAGTGCGGCCGATGCGCGCAAGGCGTTCACAGTTCAACTTATCGGCGTTAAGTTTATAGGCGTTCCGACGAAGACTGCCCTTGCGGCAGGGCGAGGCTTAGCAACGTCGTATTGAGACAGATGCGGCCCGTTTTAACCAGTGGGGATCAGGCTTGGGCGTTAGAGACATACAAAAGCAGGGCACCCGCGAGCGCGTTCTTGCCGCCGCGCGCAATCTTTTCGATGAAGTTGGCTACTAGGCCGCGAACGAAACCGTGGACGCGGAACACCTGATCGCCCTAGCCAACCGCCAGGCGGATCTGATCTTCGACAGTATCAGGCAACGCTTATCGGTTCGACTTCGATGGTCACGTGGCTGAGCGTGGGGATGCCTTCCAGCCGCGCCCGATAGGCGCTGGGGGGCAGGCCATTTACCCCGCCCACCACCAGGGAGGCGGCGTTGTGGCCCGGCCCCACCCGCCAGACGTGCAGGTCGGCAATGCGGTCGCCGCCGGTCTCGATCCGTCGCCGAATAACCTCGGTCAGCGCCTGGCCAGGACTGACGTCGAGCAGCACCGCGCCCGTGACCCCCAATAGGCGGGCCGACCAGCGAGCGATGACGCAGGCACCGACGATCCCCATCACCGGATCCATCCACACCCAGCCCAGTTCGCGTCCCGCCGACAGCCCGATAATAGCCAGGACGGAGACGGCGGCGTCAGACATCACATGCAGGTAGGCGGCCCGTAGATTATTATCATGATGATGTGGATGGCTGTCATGTAAATCGCTGTCGAGCGCCACGGCATGGCCGTTGTGCCGGTGGCCACTGCGCAGCATCCAGGCACTGGCCAAGTTGATCGCCAGCCCAAGAATGGCCACTGGAATAGCCTCGTTAAACTGGATCGCCTTGGGATGCAGTAACCGCCCCAGGCTTTCGACCAGCACCAGCAGAGACGTGATTGCTAAGACGACCGCGCTGGCAAAGGCGGCCAGGTCGCCGATCTTGCCGGTACCAAATGAAAAGCGCGGATCATCGACATGGCGACGGGCATAGAAATAGGCACCGGCCGAGACCAGCATGGCCCCAGCGTGGGTGGCCATATGGATGCCGTCGGCCAGCAGGGCCATGGAATGGAACAGCATGCCGCTGACGATCTCGACCAGCATCATCAGGACGCAGAGGCCGATCACGGCCCAGGTGCGGCGCTCATTGCCCGTATGGCTGGCCCCCAGGAAAGCGTGCGGCCGGCGCAAGGCGTCCAGCGGATCGGTGGCCGAGTCGGCATGGCTAGGCTGGCCGCTGGCGCTCGGGGCACGCACTGGACGGCGGCGCACGGCGCGCGACAGATCTAGATCCACATACTTCGGGTTCACGAACCCTGTCTAACCTGTTGATGCCCTAAAATCACGCCACGAAGCGAGGTTATCTGGCCATGGCCAGCCAGAAATGACGGGCCGTCCGGGTGCGCGACATGATGCTGGACGATCTGATGGTGCGGACCGCCGCCGCCGTCGCTAGCGGCGAGCCCCTGCGGATCAGTCCGCTGGCGCGTCAGACTAGGGGTAGGGACAGCTCGCGTTAGCCGTTCACCAAGCCAAGACGGCAGTAATGAGACCCTTGTCGGAGACCATATTGCCCACGACTAACCTGCTGTATCCCAACTTGATCTGGGTCGCCGCAGTGGGCTTGAACGATAGGCCTGCATCAACCTCAACCCCGTCGCGCGCGATGTTGCTACTGCCGGTCTCCCAAGAGGCAGCGTCCAAAGCGACGGGACGCATCGCCCTGCCGTTCGCACCAAGCTCATGGGTCCAGCTGGCGGCCAGCGAGGCGGCGAACCGGTCGCGTTGGACGCGGGCATCAAGCCCGAGCCTGGTTCGTCCACTGCTCCACTCGCTGCTGACGAGCGTGAGGTTGTTGATCCCGCCGCCGGTTTCCTTGGTCCCGCCAGCCTTGACACTCTCGGCCTGGACGCCGGCAATCCCCGAGATGCGGTAGTTGCCACCGGTGATCAGCCTGTAGCGGCTGTCGAGGCTCGCACCAAGCGAGCTTACGGTTTCAGAGGCTTGGCTGGTGGTGGGCCCGCCCACTAACGTGGTGGTGTTGCGTACCATCGCCCAGTCGCTCGCCGAGCCTGCAAGTGCAGCCCGCACGGACCATTTTCCATAGTCGCGGGCACCGTAGATAGAAATCAACGCACCGGTGTCCTTTGCGGAACTCAGCGCCTCGGAGCTAAGCTCGCCCTTCCGCTAGCTGACCGCCACGCCGAGCCGACTGGAACAGGTGTTGATGGGGCTAAACCCTGCGACGAAGCCATAGCGGCTGGTCTGGAAGCCCACAGCGTTGGCATCGCCGCTGACACGCTCGCGGTCGCCGACGATTTCGATCCAGTCATTTCTGCGGGCGCAGGAGGTTCCCTCTGAGCGCGTCAGATCTT
>CAISYT010000038.1 GCA_903889785.1 uncultured Caulobacterales bacterium | reverse complement strand
TCGGGGCTGGAAGACCGCCGACAAGAAGCCGGTCAAGAACGAAGACCTTTGGAAACGGCTGGATCAGGCCCGCCTGCGCCACGATGTCGACTGGCGCTGGGTCAAGGGACACGCTGGGCATGAGCTGAACGAACGGGCGGACGGGCTAGCGCGCAAAGGCCTGGTTGAGGCAAGGGCGAAGTCATTCGGTCGCCCTCTGGCTTCTGGCTCGCCGCCATGAGTGGAGCCTAAGAACCGAACATGTCCTGGGCCTTGCGCAGGATGCGCGCTGTTTCGCTCCAGCTGACTCGCGCCACGGCCTCATCCAGCGGTACGAATTCGGCCGCTTCGGCGTCGTCTGCGGCCACGGGCTCGCCGCCGGTCCAGATCGCCGCATAATCGTGCAGCAGGAACAGGCGCTCGGGCTCGCCGATCACCGCGTCGACAATCTCAATCAGGCCCAGCAGGCGGGCCGTGACGCCGGTCTCCTCGGTCAATTCGCGAAGGGCGGCCTGCGCCGGTGTCTCGTCCGCCTCCATCCGCCCGCCCGGAAGGCTCCACTCGCCCTTGCGTGGCGGCCTGCCGCGCCGGATCAGCAGTACCTCCCCGCCCCGGAAGCAGACCACACCGGCGGCCTGTACGGCCTCCATGCGCGCTAGGCCGAGGTCCAGCCGCCGTCGACACTGAGGATAGCCCCGTTGGTCGAGGCACCGGCGTCGGACACAAGGTAGAGCAGAAGTCCGGCCAACTGGTCGAAGGTGACAAATTCCTTGGTCGGTTGGGCCGCCAGAATGACATTTTTCATGACCTCTTCTGGGGTCATATTCCGTGACTTGGCTTGGTCGGCGATCTGGGCCTCGACCAGCGGTGTCATTACATAGCCGGGGCAGATAGCGTTGCACGTCACGCCAAAGGTTGCCAGCTCCAGCGCCGCGGTCTTGGTCAGGCCAGCGACGCCGTGCTTCGCCGCCACATAGGCGGCCTTGAAGGGCGAGGCGACCAGGGCATGGGCTGACGCCAGGTTGACGATACGGCCGCGCTTCTGGGCCTTCATGATCGGGATGGCTGCCCGTGTGCCGTGGAAGGCCGAACTCATGTTGATGGCAATGATCTTGTCCCACTGATCGATCGGGAAGTCCTCGATCGGGGCGACATGTTGGATGCCGGCATTGTTCAGGAGGATGTCGAGCCGCCCCAGTTCCTTGGCTGCATAGGCCACCATGTCGGCGATCTCGGCCGGCCTGGTCATGTCGGCACCGTGATAGAGCACCTGGACCCCATGGGTCTTGGCGATATCGGCCCGTACCTGCTCGATCGTGGCAGGATCGCCCAAGCCGTTCAGAACAATATTGACGCCTTCGGCGGCCAGCGCGGTGGCCATTGCGTGACCGATGCCGCTCGTCGAGCCGGTGATTAGGGCGACGTGGCCCTTCAGGTTCAGGTCCATCGGCGATATTTCCTTAGCGTTTCATGAGCGCCGGTTGTGGGCGGGTGAACACCCAGCCGATCTCGTCCGAAAGTCTGGGCTGGAAGCTGTAGCCGTCAAGCGCGAACGATTTGAGATCGGCGGGGTTTTCGATCCTCTGGTCGATCGCATAACGGGCCATGCGCCCGCGCGCCTTCTTGGCGTACAGTCCCAGAATTCGCAGCACACCGTCCTTTTCGTCTTTGAAGGCCAGGTCGATCATGGGGACGGTGAGGGCGGTGCGGTCGACTGCCGAGCTGTATTCATGGCTAGCCAGGTTGACGATTGTGGGGTGGCTGAGCTTGCGGGCATCTGCCTCCAGCAGTGGGGCGATAGTGCCCTTCCAGAAATCGTAAAGCGTCGCCCCGCGATGGGTCTTCAGCCGCACGCCCATCTCAAGCCGGTAGGCCTGTAGGGCGTCGAGTGGGCGCAACACGCCATAGAGGCCGGAAAGAATCCGCAGCCGGTCCTGCGCCCACTTCATCGCCGGGGTGTCGAGCGTGCGCGCCGATAGTCCGAGGTAGACGTCACCATTGAAGGCGATGGCCGCCTGCAAACCATCATCGACGGCCGGGTCAAAGGCTTGGAACCGCTGGTGGTTGAGGTCGGCGAGGTCCTGCGAAATTCCCATCATTCGCCGAAGGGCGCGCGGGTCTAGCTTGCGGGTGTAGCCGTCGAGCAGTGCAATCTCGTCTTTCAGCACCGGCTGTGTCAGCGGCAGCCGCGCGGCCGCAGCCTCGAAATTCAGCGACTTGGCAGGGGAGAGTAGGATCAGCATGCGAGTCCGTTCTTAATCGCAAGTGCAGTCTGCTTCTACAGCGTCATTCCAGTCCAGCGTAGAGCGCTCCGGTCCGGGACCTACCCTACGTACCCAGCCGCCCGGCGCAGACGGTCGTTGATCGCTTCACCCAGTCCCCGATCCGGGATCGGCGCAACGGCGATGGCGGTCGGCGCGGTGTAGTCGGCGGCGCGCAACATGGAAAACAGATTGGCCGCGGCTTCGGCTAGGTTGGCGCTAGGGCTCAGGTTGAAAATACGCTCGCCCGTGGGCGCGGGTCCGAACGCCAGAAACGCTTCTCCCGGCTGTGCAGCATTGGCGTCGAGCCGTACCGGCGCCTCAGGCGCGTAGTGCAGGGCAAGCCGACCTGGCGAGCGCTTGGCGTCATCATCGGCTGGCGCTAACGGTCCGATTACGGCTTCGATCTGCTCGCGGGTAACGCCGCCGGGGCGCAGTAGGCGCGGCGGGCCGTCGATCAGGGCAATGACGGTGGATTCCAGGCCAATGATACAGGGGCCGCCATCGAGGGCTAGGGCCACAGACTCTCCCGTTTCCGTCAAGGCGTCCAAATAGGTGGTTGGGCTCGGGCGACCCGATCGGTTGGCGCTGGGTGCCGCGACCGCGCCGCCAAAGGCGGCGAGCACAGCTCTGGCCATCGGATGGGCAGGAACGCGTACCGCCACGGTGTCTAGTCCGGCGCGTGCCAGGTTACAGACGGCGGCAGGATCGGCAATGGGCGCGACGATGGTCAGCGGACCGGGCCAGAAGGCTTGGGCCAGTTTCAGAGCGCGCGCGTCCAGCCTTACGAAACGCTGGGCGGCGGCCAGGTCTGTGACGTGGGCAATCAGCGGATTGAAATCCGGCCGGCCCTTGGCGGCATAGATGGCGGCGACAGCCGACGCGTTCGATGCGTCTGCCGCCAGTCCGTAGACGGTCTCGGTCGGCAACAGGATCAGGCGGCCGGCCGCGAGGGCCGCCGCTGCCTCGTCGACTTGGCTCAGAGTTGACCCAGCATGTATTCGGCCGAACTGAACTCGAACTGGCCGGGCTCTTCGACGTTGAGGGTCTGGACGATCCCGTCCTTGATAATGGCACTGTAGCGCTTGCTGCGTGTGCCCATCCCGGCTTTGGAGAAGTCGACGTCCTGGCCCACGGCCTTGGCGAAATCACCGTTGCCGTCAGCCAGCATAACAACTTGATTGGTAATGCCCTGGTCCTGAGCCCAGGCTTTCATCACAAAGATGTCGTTGACGCTGGTGCAGGCAATCGCGTCCACACCCTTGGCCTTGAAGGCGACGGCGTGATCCTTGAAGCCCGGCAAGTGCTTGGCAGAGCAGGTGGGGGTGAAGGCACCCGGCACCGCGAACAGGGCCACGGTCTTGCCCTTGAACAGGGCGTCGGTGGTGATCGGCTTGTTGCCGTCCTCACCGAAGGTCATGAAGGTGGCCTCAGGCAGCTTGTCGCCAACTCTGATGGTCATACGGGTATTCTCCTAAGAATGAGTTTGCGATGTAGGACGGCGCGGGCACGCTGGCTAGTGTTGCAATATGTCCCGAGCGTCGCAGCGAGGGCGATAGTGAAGCGGAGAGGCAGCTCTAGGCTGCCAGCTCTGCCCTGACCTTGGCTCTTAGCACGTCAATGGGGGCTAGGCCGTTGTCGGTCTTGAAGTGCCAATAGGTCCAGCCGTTGCAGGCCGGTGCCTTTTCGAGCATGGCGCCCATCTTGTGGATCGAGCCGGTATGGCCGTCGACCGAGAGACTGCCATCGGCGCGCACGCGAGCCGAAAGGTCGCCCTTGGATCGATAGAGGACGTCGCCCGGGTTCAGCAGGCCGAATTCGATGATCTGACCAAACGGAATGCGCGGCTCGCTGCGTTTGGAGCCGGTCACTTCCAGGTCCTGCGGCGCGGTTGGGATCACGCGGGCGATGTGCGCCTTGGCGACTTCGACGTAGTCCGTCTCACGCTCGATGCCGATGAAATGGCGGCCAAGCCGCTTGGCTGCCGCGCCGGTGGAGCCGGTGCCGAAGAACGGGTCCAGGATCACGTCGCCCGGGTTGGTGGTTGATAGGATCACGCGGTGCAGCAGAGCCTGCGGTTTCTGCGTCGGATGGGCCTTGTGTCCGTCGGCCCCCTTGACGCGCTCTTCGCCAGTGCACAGCGGGATCGTCCAGTCCGATCGCATCTGGATGTCATCGTTGAACACCTTCATGGCATCGTAGTTGAAGGTGTAACGCTTGCCGCTCGGGCTCTTGCCGCCCTGCGCCTTGGCGGCCCAGATCAGGGTTTCATGCGCATTGGTGAACCGTGTGCCTTTGAAGTTCGGCATGGGGTTGGTCTTGCGCCAGATCACGTCGTTCAGGATCCAGAACCCTAGGTCCTGCAGCGTCGCGCCAACGCGGAAGATGTTGTGGTAGCTGCCGATAACCCACAGGGCACCGTCGTCCTTCAGGACGCGGCGGGCCTGGGTAAGCCACTCACGCGTAAATTTGTCGTAGGCCGCAAAACTGGCGAACTGGTCCCAATGGTCGTCGACGGCGTCGACCTTGGAATTGTCTGGGCGCAGTAGGTCGCCGCCGAGCTGCAGGTTGTAAGGCGGATCGGCAAACACCAGGTCAACGCACTTGTCAGGCAGGCTGCGCATCGTATCGATGCAGTCGCCTTGCAGAATGGTGTCGAGCGGCAGGGGGCGTGCTGGATTCATGGTGAATCCTTGCAGTTCGCAGGGTTTCTGCTCCGTTAGGAAATATGGTTACCGGGGTTTTAACGCGCTGGCCGTCGCGGAGGTTTCGACCGGGCCCGCGTCCTTCAGCAGCAATTTGATCGGGGCCCAGCTCATCCGGTGTTCGGGGCAGGGGCCCATGGTCTTTAACGCCGCGATATGCGCCGGCGCGCCATAGCCCTTGTGGCGGGCGAAGCCATAGCCGGGATATTGGCTGTCCATCGCCTCCATCAGCCGGTCGCGCGCGACCTTGGCCAGGATCGAGGCCGCGGCGATGGACTTTGACTTGCCGTCGCCGCCAATCACGGTCTTGACCGGGCAGGGCAGTTTGAAGGCGTAGTTGCCGTCCACCAGGGCATAGGCTGGCTCGACGCTCAGGGCGGCGATGGCCCGGCGCATAGCGAGGCCGGTGGCGTGCAGGATATTGAGCTCGGCAATTTCCTCGACCGTGGCGAACCCGATGCCAAAGGCCAGGGCCATGGTCTTGATCTCGACCTCCAGCGCGCAGCGGCGGGCGTGGCTCAACTTCTTGGAATCATCGAGCCCATTGGGGATCTGATCGGGATTGAGGATCACTGCCCCTGCGCTTACCGGGCCGGCCCAGGGTCCGCGCCCAGCCTCGTCTACACCGCAAATCAGCCCATGCGAGGCATAGGCCTTTTCTAGCACCATGTCGGGACCGGCGGTCATACGGCGCCCATAGCCTTAATCGGGGCGTGCCGGAAGCAACGGTCGGTGTGGTCATTGACCATGCCTGTGGCCTGCATGAAGGCGTAGACAATTACGGGCCCGCAAAACTTGAAGCCCTTGGCTTTCAGCGCCTTGGACATGGCGATGCTCTCGGCGGAGCTCACCGTGGCGGGATCGCCGTGCCTGTGGCCCGTCTGGATCGGCCTGCCGCCAACGAAGCTCCATAGCCACGGGCTGAATGTGTCGCCGCTTGCCTGGATATCGAGGAAGATTTTCGCACCGCTGATGGCCGCATCGATCTTGGCGTTTGAGCGGATAATGCCAGCGTCGGTCATAAGGCGCATGCGATCCGCCGCGCCATAGGCCGCAACCTTCACCGGATCGAAATCATCGAAGGCGGCGCGGAACGCCTCACGCTTCTTCAGGATGGTGATCCAGGAAAGACCGGCCTGGAAACCATCCAAGACCAGTTTTTCCCAAAGCGCGTGGGAATCGCGCTCAGGCATCCCCCACTCCGCGTCGTGGTAGGCCTCATAGAGGGCGTTGCCGTTCATGCCCGGCCAGGTGCAGCGAATCGTCTCGGTGGACATGCTGAGAGAGTGGCGGGCTGGCGCTGATCCTGGCAATGTTGCCGCATGTTCGAAGGCTTCAATCACGACCGGATCAACACCGGTGAGACCGTCATTGATGTCCGCCATGGTGGCTCGGGCCCGCCGCTGCTGTTGCTGCACGGTTTTCCTCAGACCAAAGCGATGTGGGCGCAGTGCGCCGCTGACCTCGCGCGCGACTTTACCGTCTATGCCGCCGACCTGCGCGGCTATGGCGACAGCGGCAAGCCGCCGTCCACGCCCGACCACGAGCCCTATTCTAAGCGCGCCATGGCCCGCGACATGCTGGCCCTGATGCGCCACTTCGGCCATGCGCAGTTCAATATCGCCGGTCACGACCGCGGCGGGCGGCTGGCCTATCGCCTGGCGTTGGATTTCCCTCAGGCGGTAAGCAAGCTGGCGGTGCTCGACATCGTGCCGACCCTGACCTGCTACACGCAGGTTCCTGGCATGACCTTCGGCTTGGACTACTGGCATTGGTACTTCCTGCCTCAGCCCGCGCCCTTGCCTGAGCACATCATCGCGCTGGACCCGGATCTGATCCTATTTCGCGGCCGCAATCGCATGCTGTTCGCAGAGGCTGCCCGGGAAGACTACAGCCGCGTCGGCCGAGATCCCGAGACGGTCCACGCCATGTGTGAATGTTACCGCGCCGGCGCGACCTGCGACCTGGAGGCCGACCGCCAAGACTATGGCGTGCGCAAGATCGCCGCGCCCATGCTGGTGTTGTGGGGCGGCCAGGGTGCCGTGCATTGTTGGGGCGATGTGGTGCAGACTTGGCAGGAATGGGCGGATGACGTGCGCGGCTTCACGCTCGACTGCGGCCACTACCTGCCAGAGGAAAAGCCGGCAGAGACCACGGCGGCCCTGCGGCAGTTTTTTCTAAGCTAGGCCACGCCGAGCCAGATCACATGCCGAGCGCCCTTGCCCTTGCGATGGGCGTGGACGCGCTCTTCGCTTACCGTAAACCCGGCTTGGTTCATCCGGCGTAAGAAAGCTTCATCGGGCATGGCCGACCAGACCGCCAGAATCCCGCCCGGTTTCAGGGCGCGACGGGCGGCAGCCAGGCCCGTTGCCCGATAAAGGCCGTCGTTGGCGACCCGATCCAGTCCGCCAGGTCCGTTGTCGACGTCGAGCAGGATGGCATCATAGGCCCCTGAGGCGGCATTGATTGGGATGGCGACATCGCCCTTAAGGATGACAACTCGCCGATCATCAAGGCAGCCGCTGAAGATCTCCGCCATCGGGCCGCGCGCCCAGTCGATCACTGCGGGCAGAAGTTCGGCCACCTCCACCCGCGAGAGCGCGGGCAGAACCTCCAGAGCGGCGCGCAAGGTGAAGCCCATGCCAAGGCCGCCGATCAAGAGCCGGGGTGCGGGGCGGTCCTTAAGGCGTGCGCAGGTCAGGGTGGCCAGGGCCTGTTCTGATCCGCTCATCCGACTGTTCATCAGCTCGATGCCCCCGGTCATGATCGAATATTCATTGCCGCGCTGCATGAGGCGCAGCCGACTTTCGCTGCCCGAGATTGTGGAAGAGCCCAGTTCGACCCAGGGAATCACAAGGTCAGCCAACCTGGCTGTTCGATCTTCACCGGTCGCCCAGCCGCGCTGAGGTCGCCGTCAGCGATCCGATCCAGGCGTATCAAGGCCAGGGCACGACCGTCACGGCCACTCAACACTTCGCCGGCACGGTGCTCGCCGCTGCGGATTTCCGTGCCGTGCGGCGGAGCGGGGCCGTCAAACACGATGGGCAGTGTGCGGCTCTTGATCTGGCCGCGCCGTTTCATGCGCGAGGCGATTTCCTGGCCGATGAAACAGCCCTTGTGGAAGTCGATAGCGCCCAGCAGGTCGAGGTCAGCTTCTAGGGCATAGAGCTGGTCGCTACCCCAGTCCGCCGGTCCCGGCACGCCGAGCTTGAGCCGATGGGCGTCGTATTGGCCCAGATCGGCCTCGCCCGGATCGGCTCGCCCGTAGGCTCGCCAGCCCAGCGCGGGAAGGCGCGGGTCAGCGATCCAGCCCGCTTCCGGTGTCGCGCCTTCGAACATGGCGTTCACCGCGCGGTCTTCGGGGTTGAGCGCGACCTTTGAGCGCAGGCGGTACAGCGTCAGGCGTTGGATCAGGGCCTCGCGCCCGTTTGCCGGACAGTCGATCAGGCAGCCGTCTAGCTCGCCCAGCAGGAACAGATCGAACAATATGCGCCCCTGCGGCGACAGAAGTAGGCCGTAGCGCAATTCGCCAGGGCGGAGGGTTTCCACATCCTGGCTGACTAGCCCCTGCAGGAAGTCGCGCCAGTCGGGTCCGGTTACGGCGATCAAGGCGCGGTCGGTTAAGAGGATCGGGTCGCTCATGGCCCAGATGTGGCGCGGCTAGGGCGTTAATACCAGTGCTGGGCGCCAAACATCTGCGATCTCGCCTATGATCCGGTGATGCTGACGCGGTCCTTCCCGATTCTGTTCATAACCTCGACGCGGATCGGCGACGCCGTGCTGTCGTCGGGGCTGATTCGCAGGCTGGCCGACGAGCTGCCGGACGCCCGTTTCACCATCGTGGCGGGGCCGCTGGCCGCGCCGCTGTTCGAAAATACCCCCAATCTCGACGCCCTGATCGTGATGGAAAAGCGCCCGCTGGGCATGCATTGGTACCTGCTTTGGCGCCAGGTGTGCCAAACGTCCTGGGGCCTGGTGGTCGATTTGCGGGGCTCAATTATCTCCAACATCCTGCGCCGCAAAAAGCTTGCGGTGCATCGGCGAAACACCCATGACGTCCACAAGGTGCTGGAGGCTGCCCATCTGTTGGGTCTCGACGACGACCCGCCCGCACCATTCCTCTATGTTGACGACGCTCGCCGTCGGCGTGCCCAGGACATCACCGCCGGTGACGGGCCTATCCTGGCGCTTGGACCCGCGAGCAACTGGGTCGGCAAGGTCTGGCCAATCGAGCGCTTCGCCCAGACGGCGATCCGCCTGCTGGGCGAGGATGGGCCTCTGGCGGGCGGCCGTCTGATGATCCTGGGTGGGCCGGAAGATGTACGAACCGTCGAAGAGCTCAAGCGATCCCTGACCAAGGGCCGCGTCATTGACCTGACGGGGCAGGTCGATTTGCTGACCGCCTATGCCTGCCTCAGCCGCGCCCGGCTTTATATCGGCAACGACAGCGGGCTGATGCACCTGGCCGCTGCGGCGGGTACCCCAACCTTGGCCCTATTTGGGCCTTCGGATGAACGGCTCTATGGTCCATGGGGCGCGCATGTCAGGGCGCTGCGCGGGCCGCGCAGTTTCGAGCAGTTCAAGCAGATCGACCCCGACCTCTCGCAGTCGATCCGGCACATGAGTGATCTTTCTGTCGATTCTGTGGTGGAAGCGGCTCGCGTCTTGCTGCAAGAAAGCGATCATGGCTGAAACATTCGATCTGATTGTGCGCGGCGGCGAGGTGATCAACCACGCTGGGCGCGGCATGGCCGACATCGGCGTGCAGGCCGGCAAGATCGCGGCCATTGGCGATCTCTCTCATGCGAGCGCTGGCCAGAGTTTCAACGCGGCGGGCCTTACCGTCATGCCGGGGGTGATCGACACCCAGGTGCACTTTCGCGAGCCGGGCCTCGACTGGAAGGAAGACTTAGAAACGGGCAGTCGCGGCGCAGTACTGGGCGGTGTTGTGGCGGTGTTCGAGATGCCCAACACCAACCCGACGACAACGGACGCGGACGCCCTGGCCGACAAGCTGTCGCGTGCCGCAAACCGCATGCACTGTGACCACGCCTTCTACGTTGGCGGTACGCACGAGAACGCGGTCGAGCTGAGCGAGCTGGAACGCCTGCCGGGCTGTTGCGGGGTCAAGGTGTTCATGGGGGCATCGACCGGTGATCTGCTGGTGCAGGACGATGAGGGCATCGAACAGATTCTGCGGCATGTGAACCGCCGTGCCGCCTTCCATTCCGAGGACGAGTACCGTCTTGTCGAGCGCCGCCCTTTAGCCCGAGACGGCGACTGGACCAGTCATCCGGAGGTGCGCGACGCTCAGAGTGCCATTCAGTCCACTGAGCGGCTGGTGCGCATCGCGCGTGGCCTGGGCAAGCAGATCCACGTTTTGCACGTCACCACTGCCGATGAGATTCGGTACCTGGCCGACCACAAGGACGTGGCCAGCGTTGAATGCACACCGCAGCACCTGACGCTGGTGGGGCCCGAGGACTATGAGCGGCTGCAGGGCTTTGCTCAGATGAACCCACCGATCCGCGACGCCCACCACCGCGCCGGCATCTGGTGGGGCCTCGATCAGGGTATCGTGGATGTGCTGGGCTCGGACCATGCCCCGCATACGCGCGAGGAAAAGGCTCGGTCCTATCCGGCGTCGCCTTCGGGGATGCCGGGGGTGCAGACCCTGCTGCCGATCATGCTGACGCATGTCGCCGAGGGAAAGCTCACGCTTGAGCGCTTGGTCGATCTGACCAGCCATGGTGCCAATCGGTTGTTCGGTCTGGCTGACAAGGGCCGCTTGGCCGTCGGCTTCGACGCTGACTTGACGATTGTCGATCTGAAGGCCCGTAAAACCATCACCCACGCCCAGAGCGCCAGCCGTGTAGGCTGGACCCCGTTCGATGGATTCCTAGCCAAGGGCTGGCCCATGGCCACGATCATTCGCGGTGCAGTGGTTATGCGCGACGGCGAAATCTCCGCCCCATCCGTGGGTGCACCTGTGCGGTTTCAATCCACCCTGGCCGGCTAGGCCACGCCTGATCTGACAAGGCCTTGGCCCGGCGTTGTGTTGCCAAGGTGTGGGTTGGCGCGGTGCCTGGATCGACACTATCCGTCAGCGATCATCAAAGTGTCCGGCAATGAAAAGCCCGCCGGGATCGCTCCCGGCGGGCTTGCCATATTGCAGCTTGATAAGCGGGATTAGCCTTTCACGATATTCGTCGGCAGGCCGCATCCAATGCCGATCAGGGTCTTGCTCTGGGTGCAGTAGAGTGCATCCGTCGCCTGGTCGCTGGTCTTGGGATAGCGCAGCACGTAGCCCGGCTCCTTATCGGCGCAGGCGACTTCAACGAAACCGGCGTCGGCGGATGCACCGATGAAATGCGATTCCGAAACCTGGCAGGTCGAGGTCGGACGCGCCTTCTTCACCGCGGCGGTGAGCAGCATATTGGCCGCTTCCGGCTTGGTGAGGTTGCAGCGGTAGCCTGTCGTCTGGGCGGCGGCGCAGTTATAGAAGCGGCCATTGCCGGTCTTGGGCATCACGCCCAAGGCCCCGTCGGGACGATTGCCGCATTGCAGCTCGACCGACTCGCCATTGGCGTCGGAGCCGAGGGTGCGATAGCCCGAGACGTCGCAGTTGAAGCCGCTGGCCTTAGCCAGTTTGGTGTAGAGCGCGTTGTCAGCGGTCTTGGCCGTCTTGATATCGGTCAAGGTGCAGCCACCGCTGATCTGGTCGGCATTGGCGCAATCGATCTTGCTCTTGAACGCGCCCTTGGGGTCCGACACGACCATGAAGCCGGTTCCACTTGCGCAGGCCACTTCATAATATTCATCGCCGGCGACCGTACTGAGCAGGTAGCGACGATCCTTGACTTGGCACATCGGGTCAGCCGAGGCGGCCAGGACGTTGGCGACCGTCAACTGGTCGTCTCGCTTGCTAAGGATGCAGGAGATCGCGGCACCGTCCTCGTAGAGCAGGCAGCTGCTGGGCCCAACTTCCTTTGAGGGGTCCAGGGTGGCGGTCGTCGCGAGGATGTAGCCACGCTTGTTGGAGCAGGCGACTTCGAAATAGGCGTTGGTCGCCGTCTGACCGATGGCGCGCGCGTTGGTGATCTCGCAGTTCACGCCCGCCTTGGCCACGAAGGGCACAAGGCCGGTCATCGCATTGGCATTGGCCGGAAGAACGCACATCAGGCTGTTGGGCTTGCCGCCTTGGGGCACGGAGGTGCTCAGGCAGTCAAAGGTGGATAGCTTGTCGGCTATGGGTGCCGGTGCCTTCTTATCGGTGCTGGCGATCTTTTGAACCACGCGCCCCATCGAGCCCTGGCACGCCACTTCGTAGAAGCTGGTGCGGGTCTTGGCTTTGGGGTCGTCGACCTCGCCAACTAACAGCGCGTCGGCCACGGTGCAGCCCGAACCGGTCGCGGCGACAATCGCCGGAGCTTCCGCCTGGCCACGCTTGTGGTTTTTTTCATCGATCTTGGGGGCCTTCTGGGCGAAGGCCGCCGCCGGGCTCAAGAGGACGAGCGCCGCTATGGCGGCCAGTCCCATCTTGCTCAGTTTCATCTGTCGTCTCCTGGGTCTGTTCCCTCGGGCGGGGGAAG
>CAISYT010000037.1 GCA_903889785.1 uncultured Caulobacterales bacterium | reverse complement strand
ATCTTGTCGTCCACGTCGGTAACGTTGCGGGCATAGACCACAGCGCCTTCGCCGTAGAGGCGGCCCAATAGGCGAAAGAGCACGTCGAACACCACAGCCGGGCGGGCGTTGCCGATGTGGGCGTAGTTGTAGACCGTCGGCCCGCAAACATATATCGTCACCCGCTCTGGGTTCGCGGGCGAGAAGGGCTCCTTCTTGCGCGTAAGGGTGTTGTTCAGCTTGAGAGTCATTAATCTTGATGTCGCGGGAACTTGCCGGGAGGTAGGCGAGTCCCATATAGCGTTGAGCGTCCGCTGTGGCCATGCTGTGCCGGACGAGCTTATTGGGTGGCACGCGCCACCCTGGGGCGAATGGTGTCCCGGTGCAATTCAGCCCAAGGAAAGCCGGACGCCCTTCGTATGGATGCCTTGACTGGAGACCGCTCCGAAATGGGGGGCGACATCGCTGCCACTGAATGGGTCCGCCCCAGCCGCGAGGAAGCCCTCGCCGCGGTGCGCACCCTGATCGCCTGGGCGGGCGACGACCCTCGCCGCGAAGGCCTGCTCGACACCCCGGCCCGGGTGGCTGATGCGTTCGGCGAATGGTTCGATGGCTATGGTGGCGACGCCGCCGCCGAACTAAGCCGCACCTTCGTGGATGTGCAGGGCTATCACGATATGGTGCTGCTCAGCGGCATCGAGGTGGAAAGTCACTGCGAACATCACATGGCACCGTTCATCGGCAAGGCCACCGTGGCCTATATGCCGCGCGGCAAGGTGGTGGGATTGTCGAAGCTGGCGCGGGTGGTCGACATCTTCGCCCACCGGCTACAGACCCAGGAAACCCTGACCCGCCAGATCGCCGACGCCATGGGCGAGAGCCTCGACGCCAGCGGCGTGGCCGTGCTGATTTCGGCTGAGCACCATTGTATGAGCACGCGCGGCGTGCGCCACCGGCATGTGGATACCGTAACCACCACCTTCACCGGCCTATTCAAATCAGACGCGGATCTGCGGGCGCGGTTCATCGCCCTGGCCAAGAGCTAGACGTGGGCAGTTTCCCCACCGCCCCCGAAAAACAGGCGCTGGAACGCGGAACCCAGATCGCGCCCCGGTTCGATGCCAATGGCCTGATCGCCGCCGTGGTCACCGATGTGCTGACCGGCGAGGTGTTGATGCTGGCCTGGATGAACGACGAAGCGCTGCGCCTGACCCTGGATACCGGCTTTGCGCACTATTTCAGCCGCTCGCGCCAGGCGCTCTGGAAGAAGGGTGAGACCAGTGGCCAGCTTCAGGTCGTCGAAGAACTGCGCCTCGACTGCGACCAGGATGCGGTGTGGATCAAGGTCCGGGTCCAGGGCGACGGCGGCGCTTGCCACGTGGGATTTAAGTCGTGTTTCTACCGTGTTGCCAGGGATTGTGCACTGGTCGAGGACGGAGCGATCCCGTCCGGTGCGGCCCAGGATGATTGATCCGCGCTAGACCGGGATTGGCGCACTCACGCCTTCGCCCTCATGGGTCACTACAAACCCTTTGATCACGCCGCTTTCGAAGCTGCGGTCTAGTACCGTCGACACGTCCATCAGCTCGCCTCTGGCCTCTGTGCGGGTGAGGCTTAGGCGAACAAAGCCCTTCTTGAACACGTCCATGAACGCAACCTCTGGATTGCGCTTGGAAAAGGCCTCGCCCAGCGGAGTTCCCGGCGGCAGGCTATCGCCCCACCCGCCGCTGGTGATGGCCGTCGCGCCAAATTCCACCCCAACGCGAGTGCCTGCGTGGTCGTGCAGATCGTTGACCCAGGCCAGATGACTGTCGCCAGACAGCACCACGGCACGAGCCTGGGCGCTCTTGATCATGGCATACAGTCCGGCGCGCGCCGCTGGATAGCCATCCCAGCTACCCAGATCGAACGGCAGGTCGTAGGCTGACCGCGCCTGCACGTCCGCGAGGGCCCCCTTGTAGTAGCCGGTGATGAAGGCGTTCAACGCTTCCCAGGCCTTGGCGCTCATCTGGGCTTTAAGATCAGGATTGCTGACCTGGGCGAGGACCACGCCGCTGCCCAGGATTTGCCAGGGCTTGCCGCTCTCGACCGAGGCCTGCAACACGCGCTTGAGCCAGGCTTCTTGCGCGGGGCCAATCATCCGGCGGTCCGGGTTCTGAAGTTTTTTCTGGAAGGCGGCGACATCGGGTTCGCCGCTGGCAAGGAGGGGCAGATCTCGGCCGTAGGTCAGCAGGGCGTCGCGGGCGGTAAGCCGGGTTTCCAGCATCGTAAAACTGGCCAGGTCGCCGAAATCGAAACTGCGGTTGATGGCGAAAAAGCTCTGGCCGCGGCCCGGATCGCGGATTGGGCTCCATTCGTAAAAGGCCTGAACGGCGGCCTGTTTCCGCACGGTCCACGAACCGTCGGTGGCCGGGTTTTGCGCCTGGGCCCCGTCTTTCCAGTCATCGTTGGCAAGGTCGTGATCGTCCCAGCAGCAGATCCAGGCGGCGCGGGCGTGGGCGGCCTGCAACTGCGGGTCGCTGCGGGTCTGGGCGAAGCGCTTGCGGTAGTCATCCAGGGTCACACAGGTGTGGCGCGGCTGGGGCAAGCGGTTCAACTGCACCCCGGTGGGCTGGCCGTAGTCGTTCGGCGTCTCGCCCGCCACCTCGTAGATGTAGTCGCCCAGGTGGATCACCGCATCGACGCGCGGCAGTTTGGCGATGGCCTCATAGGCGTTGAAATAGCCGCCTTGATACATCGCGCAGCAGCAGCTGATCAGCACCAGGTCGTCGGTCTTGCCCACCGGCAGGGTGCGTGCCTGGCCCACGGGCGAGACGCTCTTGCCCGCCAGGAAGCGGTAGTAATAGGTCCGCCCGGGCTTCAGCCCCTCAACCTCAACCTTCAGGGTGTTGTCGCGCGCGGGCAGGGCCGTGGCCGTGCCCTTGGCCACGATACGGCGAAAGGTGCGGTCGCTCGCCACCTGCCAGCGCACCGTCACCGGCCCGGCGGCGACCCCTGCCGCATGGGTCCAGATCAACAGACTATCGGCCGCCGGGTCTCCCGCGGCCACGCCATAGGCAAACACGGCCTCCTGAGCCACCGCGCCCTCTGCCCCGACCAGACCGGCCCCCACCGCCAGGGCCGCCATTTGCCGCCGGTTGATCGTCATCTGCCATCGCCCCGCTCGACGCGGGCCACAAGCCGCGCCATAGGAATAGGACCACACATCAGGAGCCCCTCCCATGTCCAGAGAAGGCCTTCACGTTCCCCGCGAAAAGCTCAGCAGGAACTCCTTGAACATGCACTACGCCATCACCTCGCTGATCGAGGAACATGAGGCGGTGGACTGGTACCGCCAGCGGGCCGACGACTGCGATGATCCCGAGCTGAAGGCCATCTTGCTGCACAACGCCAATGAGGAGATCGAACATGCCGCTATGGCGCTGGAATGGATCCGCCGCAACGACGCCCATTTCGGCAAGGAGCTGAAGGAATACCTGTTCACCGAGGGCTCACTGACGCACATCGAAGAACAGGCCGAGGGCAAATCCTGACCCAGGACCTGAGCGATCTGGCGGGCGATCCGGCCGTTGACGCGGACGACGACCATCCCGGCACCCGCCTTGTGGCGCTGAGCGCTGGCGAGGCGGGCGACCGGCTCGACAAGACACTGGCTGCCCACCTGCCTGATCTTTCCCGTGCTCGGGTGCAGGCGCTGATGGCCGCCGGCATGGTCAGCCTGGGCGATCACGCCTGCCGTGACCCATCAGCCAAGGCCATGGCGGGGACCTACACCCTGCTGATTCCGTCGCCCGAACCGGCCGACCCCCAGCCTGAGGCCATTGCCCTGTCGGTGCTGTTTGAGGATCAGCACCTGATCGTAGTCAACAAGCCCGCCGGCATGGCCGTTCATCCCGGCCCCGGCACGCCCAGCGGCACCCTGGTCAACGCCATGCTGCATCATTGCGGCGATAGCCTCAGCGGCATCGGCGGGGTGGCGCGCCCCGGTATCGTGCACCGGCTCGACAAGGACACCAGCGGAGTGATGGTCGCCGCCAAGAGTGACGTGGCCCATGCGGGGCTCTCTAAACTGTTCGCCGCCCACGATATTGATCGGGTCTATCTGGCCCTCACCCGCGGTGCCCCGCCCCAGGCCAAGGGCACCATCGACACCCAGATTGGCCGATCCAGCCATGACCGCAAGAAAATGGCCGTGCTCAAGTCTGGCGGCCGCCGCGCGGTGACCCACTATGCGGTGCAACAGCGCTTTGGACCGGCCGCCAAGCCCCTGGCCGCGCGCGTGGCCTGCACCCTGGCAACAGGCCGCACCCATCAGATCCGCGTGCATCTGGCCAGCCTGGGAACGCCCTGCCTGGGCGATGGCACATATGGCTCGGGCGCGCCGGCTGGTGCGGTAAAGGCCGAGGTCGAGGCCGCGGGTCTAACCCGCCAAGCCCTGCACGCCGCCGTGCTGGGCTTTGTGCATCCGGTCACTGGTGCAGTGCTGCGTTTTGAGGTGTCCCCCCCGGCCGATATGCAGGCGCTAGAGGCCGGCTTGGCCCAGCTCTAGCTTTCAGCATCGCCCCAGGCTTGCGAAATCCGCCGCCCGCCGTTAGGTATCCGCCCTCGCTCAGCAAGCTCGCACCTTTCGGGCTTCCTCGTCGGAGAGGTGGCAGAGTGGTTGAATGTACCGCACTCGAAATGCGGCGTGCTCGAAAGGGCATCGTGGGTTCGAATCCCACCCTCTCCGCCAGAACGCCCTTAACAGCCGTTCATGGATATTCCGGTCGGCGTATCCGCAAGATCAGGGTGCTAGCGGCGTCAGCCATCCCCCTTGCCAAAGTTTCTGCAGTTCCGCGTCAAGGTGCGGACCGGGCGGCAGGTCTTCGCGGCGGGCCGGGCCCTGCACCAGCCGGTCGAGTGCCGCCTGCACCTGCTCATCTGTCGCGCGGATCACGCCCAGCGCGGGATCGCGGAACGAGTCTGGACCGTTGCGACGAATGCCCGTCATCCAGCGCGGTGCCCGCGCCGCCAAGGGGTTACTCTCGGGGTCAGAGGCCTTGGCGAAGGCCGCATAGCGGTAACCGCCGTGCATGAAGTCTATCACATCTGCACCGTTTGAACGCTGCTGCGCCTGGGCCATTCCGCAGTAGGGCATGGGGTGCAGGTAGCTCAGATAGCGCAGGCCGTGCGCGTGCAGAGCCGACGCCAGTTGGCCGGTGGATAGGGCAGTCAGAGTATCGCAGAAGGTCTCATGGTATAAAACCGTATCGTCACGATATGACGCCATCATGCGGATCAGTTGTGCCGACAGGCCGGTGTCATTGGGCGCGAATTGCCCGTTAAGCTGGCGTAAAACCTCGCGGGCCTGCGCAGTGCGCGTCGTGGGAGCAGCGCCAGGATCGGTGGCAGCGCGCAGAATTTGATTCAGCTGAGGCTTCAGGGCCCCGAGGGCACCCGCGTAGTAGGATAGCACCGCCAAGCCACCTGGCTTCAGGCAGGTGCCAAGGATTTCCAGAACCCGCGCAAGTACAGGTGCCGGTACCACATAGATCAGGCCTACGGCATAGATGACATCGAAGGTTCCCAGGCTCCGTGGATCGAGGTCCAACAGGTCCCCCTCGATGATCCTGACTCGATCTCCATGCGGCGCTAAGCGCGCGCGCGCGCCGGCGCAGGCGGACGGTGATATATCCGTTCCAACCAGGCTGCCGTGCGCCTGTTGGGCGGCGCGCGCAAGCTGGGATCCGATTCCGCAGCCCAGGTCGAGGACATTGACCTCTCT
>CAISYT010000036.1 GCA_903889785.1 uncultured Caulobacterales bacterium | reverse complement strand
GCAACGTGACCGGCGATCTCGCCCTTGGACGCGCCGTCGCGCAGGATATCGGTGATCACCGCACAGAGGCCGGCATGCAGGCGACGATGCTCGTCCTCGGCGGTCTGGCTCCAGCCGTAGGAGGCGCCGAGGTAGGCGGCGACCATGGGCAGGCGCGGGAACTCGTCGGCGTAGATGGTGGCCACGATCCGCAGGATACGGTCGCGGGCCGAGCCCTTTAGCGACTGCACGGTGCGGGCTAGCTCCTCGAACAGCCGTTCCCGGTGCTCGCCGACGATGTGGCAGAGGATGGCGACCTTGTCGTCGAAGGTGGTGAAGACGCCGGCCGGCGACAGGCGGGCGCGCTCGGCGATCAGCCGAACGGTGGCGCCCTGGAACCCGACTTCCTCGAACAGGCTGCGCGCGGCTTCAAGCACGCGGGCCCGACTGGCCATCTTCCGTGCGTCTCTGACTTTCAACGCGAGCCCCGCTCGTCCGGCCCCTCGCCGTCCGTTGAGGGACTACCCGTATTCTGGCTTGTAAGACAAGTTGTTGCGTCGCGACAAAGCGCGCGTAAACAGGCGGGCCGCAAAGCGGCCGCCGGAAACTCAGTAAAGGCCAGCTAACACGTTCGCTGATCGTGTTCAATTATCTTGCGGCGCTGGCGCTACGGCCGATCAAGGCTTAACTTCCGGCAATGGACGCTCTCTTCAACGTGCTCATTCCGGTTTCGCTGGCGGCGGTCTTCCTGACGCTTTGTGTCGGCGTCTACTCCCTTTTCCGGGGAGGCGATTTCGCCCGTTCCTATTCCAACAGGCTCATGCGCCTGCGCGTGCTGCTGCAGGCCGTGGCGGTCGCCATACTGGTCGCTGCCTTCTGGTGGACCGGGGCCCACCGAGGCTGAGGCCTCAGAACGAGGGGCGGGGGTCGTAGGTGGGCTTGGGCGAGCGCTCTTGCGCCTCTGGCAGGGCCGCGGCGGCTGCGGCGGCGGCCTCCTGGGTGTTCAGGGGCCTGCCGGTGATGTGGGGGATGAAGATCGGCGTAGCGCAGGTACGCGAGCCAGGGTCCCACCAGCGTCCGGCGGTCTCGCAGCGCTTGGCCGGGATCACGTAGATGAGCTGATAGGCGACCACCGCGGCCGTGCTGAGAACAAACAAGGCGATGGTGCCGAGGAATAGGCGATTGATGAAACGCGTCATGATCGGCATTTATGGCGCCGCGAAGGGTCGGGACAAGGCCGGCCCCTAGACTGATCGGCGATTGGAGACCGTATGAAGGTGCTCGTGCCCGTGAAACGGGTGATCGACTACAACGTGAAGGTGCGGGTGAAGGCCGACGAGAGCGGCGTGGACCTTGCCAATGTGAAGATGTCGATGAACCCCTTCGACGAGATCGCGGTCGAGGAGGCGGTGCGCCTGAAGGAGGCCGGCAAGGCCGACGAGGTGGTGCTGGTCTCGATCGGTCCGACCCAGGCTCAGGACACTATCCGCACGGGCCTGGCCATGGGCGCCGACCGCGGCATCCTGGTGCAGTCGGACGTCGACCTGGAGCCCCTGGCGGTGGCCAAGGTGCTGAAAGCGGTGGCCGAGGCCGAGCAGCCAAGCCTGATCCTGATGGGCAAGCAGGCCATCGACGGCGACAACAATGCGGTCGGCCAGATGCTGGCGGCTTTGCTGGATTGGCCGCAGGCGACCTTCGCCTCCAAGCTTGAAGTCGCTGGCGGCAAGGCCAAGGTGACGCGCGAAGTGGACGGCGGGCTGCAGACGCTGGAGGTCGACCTGCCGGCGGTGGTCACCGCCGACCTGCGGCTGAACGAGCCGCGCTACGCCAGCCTGCCGAACATAATGAAGGCCAAAAAGAAGCCTATTGAGATCAAGCTGGCGGCCGACTACG
>CAISYT010000035.1 GCA_903889785.1 uncultured Caulobacterales bacterium | reverse complement strand
CGCCTGATACGTTCCAGGCCGGGGCACCTTCCACCAGCGTGTTGGCAAGCTTCAAGGTAACGATCACCGGCTTGCCGCGCTGGGCCATGCGATCCAGCTGTTCCGCATCGGGCGGCGACAGCGCCGCCGCCGGAATGCGTGGGTGGTCAGCGTTGACAAACATCTCCCCAGTGTGTGGCAAGCGGGTGTCGTCGGTCGAGGCCGAGCGCATCATGAAGGCCACCGCACCTCGCTTTGCAGCCTCTCCAGGACCGTTGCGACGGATGGCGCTGACCACGCCATAGCCTGAACCGTCCGTGGATTTGAGCATAGGCTGTACCAGCACGACGATCTTGCCTGTCAGCGAACCCGCCGGCACGGCCAGCATGTCGGCATAGGTCTTGAAAACCTGGATCGGCGCTGTGATTCCCTCGGCTGGCGTCTCGCCTGAACGACCCAGCCCGACTATCGACAAGGCTTGGGGATAGGGCGCTACAACGGCAGCGCTCTCGGCACCGCGCACGAAAGCCTGGGTCAAGAACTGCTCGGCATGCACGTTCTTGAAGCCGAGCCGGGTCAAGGTCTGCAACGCCCAATCCTTCGCCCGCGCCGCATTCGCCTGTCCCGCAGGCCTCGGTCCGATCTCGGTGGTAAGGCTCTCGACCAAATTCCAGGCTGTCTTATCCGCCAGGGCCTGTTCGCGCAGCGGTGAAGCAGACTGTCTATCGTTGATAATCTGGGCTTGGGCACCCCCTGTAATCAGGGCGGCGGAGAGTGCGAAAGCGGCGATGCGCATGGGAGGCCCTTTCAAGACAGCGCCCTACCCAGGCGCTTAATCTCCCAATGCAACTCAATCCCGAACTTGCCAAGCACATCGGCGCGAACCGCCTCGCCCAGACCTTCGATGTCCGCTGCGGAGGCATCGCCGCCGTTTATGAGAAAGTTGCTGTGCAGCGGCGAGAACATTGCCCCACCAAAAGGCTTACCCCGCCAGTCGGCCTCGTCGACCAGTTTCCAAGACGAATGCCCAGGCGGGTTCTTGAACGTGCTGCCGCCGGTCTTCTCGCGGATCGGCTGGGTCGTCTCGCGCCGTTCGGATATGGCGGCCATGCGGGCCTCGACGGCGGCGGCCTCATCTGGACGGCCTTCAAACACCGCGTGGGTCACGATCACCCCCTCTTCCCAGCCCCAACCATGGCGGTAACCCAAGCTATGCGGATCATTGAAGCTGACCGCCCTGCCCTGCCGGACAAGGCCATGCGCACTGACCAGCACATCCTTGATCTCGCTTCCATAGCAGCCGGCATTCATGGACACCGCACCGCCGATCGTTCCAGGAATACCGGTTAGGAACTCTAGCCCACCTATACCCGCCTTGCTCGCGACCTTGGCCACCTGGGCATCCAGCGCCGCCGCCCCGGCCGTCACGCGCACACCCTGCGTTTCGACATGGGCGAACGGCCGGCCAAGCCGCACCACCACGCCCTCGACACCGCCGTCGCGCACTAAGGTATTGGAGCCCACACCTAGAGGCGTCACCGGCACGCCCGGGTCCAAACCCCCTAATAAGTCGGCCAGGTCGTCTTCGTCGGCGGGCAAGAACAGCACATCGGCAGGCCCGCCAACTCTCAGCCAGGTAAAAGGCGCGAGCGGCTCGTCGAAGGCCAGCCGACCCCGGACCGCCGGTAAGGCGTCGCGCCAGCCCATCACCGGCCGCCCTGTCAATTCAAGGATTCCAACTGCCCCGGCAGGGCATAGGCCCAGGTCGTGATGTCACCCGCACCTAACAATACGACCACGTCGCCTGCGACCGCTTCCTTCGCCACGATCCCGGCCAGCGCTTGCGGACCTGGCAATGGGATAACGCGGCGGTGGCCAAACCGGCGCAGGCCTTCCACGAGATGATCCTTATCGATGCCCTTAATAGGCGGCTCGCCCGCGCTATAGACGTCGGCCACGATCACCGTATCGGCGTCATTAAAACCACTGGAGAAATCGGCCATAAGGTCGCGCAGGCGCGTGTAGCGGTGCGGCTGCACCACGGCGATGACCTTGCCCGCACCGACGACCGCGCGAGCAGCCTTGAGCACAGCCGCGATCTCGACCGGATGGTGGCCATAGTCGTCGACGATGCGCACGCCCTTCCAAGTCCCTATCGTGGTGAACCGTCGCTTGACGCCGCCGAAAGAGGCTAACCCTTTGCGGATGGCATCCTCGGATACCTTCAACTCGCGCGCGATGGCCACGGCGGCGGTGGCATTCAGCACATTGTGCAGGCCCGTCATCGGCAACTTTAGCCCGTCAAACCGCGCCGGCGGCCCGTCGTGCGACGTCACAGCGATATCGAAAGACGACCCTTCGGGGGATTGAACGATGTTTAGCACGCGCACTTCGGCCTGCGGATTGGTTCCATAGGTCACCAGCCGGCGGTTTTCGACGGCTGCCACCAGGGCCTGCACCTCGGGATGATCCAGGCAGACGGCGGCGAAACCGTAGAAAGGAATATTCTCAACGAAATCGCGGAAGCCCTTCTTCACCGCTTCGAAGTCGCCCCAGTGGTCCAAATGCTCGGCGTCGATATTGGTGATCACCCCGACGGTCGATTTCAGCTTCAGAAACGAGCCATCGCTTTCGTCGGCCTCGACCACGATCCATTCGCCCTCGCCAACCTTGGCGTTGGTGCCGTAGGCATTGATGATCCCACCATTGACCACAGTCGGGTCCAGGCCGCCGGAGTCGAGCAGGGCCGCGATCATTGAGGTGGTGGTGGTCTTGCCATGCGTACCCGCAACACCCACCGAGAACTGCAACCGCATCAACTCGGCCAGCATCTCGGCTCGCCTGACCATAGGCAGCCGCTGCGCCCGGCCGGCGACTATCTCGGGATTGTCGGCCTGCACCGCCGTGGAATAGACGATGGCGCTGGCACCTTCGACATGGGCCGGGTCATGACCGATGAAAATTTTCGCGCCCAAATTGGCAAGGCGCTCAGTATTGGCACTGGCCTTGGTGTCACTGCCCTGCACGGTGTAGCCAATGCGGAGCATGATTTCGGCAATACCGCTCATGCCGATGCCGCCAATGCCGATGAAGTGCACGGGGCCAATTGCGAAGGGGACGGGGCGTCTGTTCATCTGCAAAGCGTTAGAGGATTCCTTTCCGCGCCGAAAGCCGTCGGCTTGGCCATCAATAACCGCGCGCTCAAGACCGAGCCAAGGGCTTGCCTAACGGCTTGCCTGAGCAGAGGCAGCGTGGCTAATGCGCGCGTGGGAAGCGTCACTTTAGCAATATGTGGTATCGTCAGTGCGCTGATCTTTAGCCTCAGCGGCAGCGCTATGGCGCAGGTGCAGGCCCGGCCACAGTTGTCCGTGCCCTTGCCGGAGGGCCGTATGATCCTGATCGGCGGAAGTCCGAACATGGCCCTGTTCCTGGCGTTGGACGAGGTTCACCGCCAAGGCCGGAGCGTCGAGGCCACGGTGCTGACCTTCTACGATCCTGCCGTCTCAGCCAACGGCAAGATGGTGGGGGCGACCGCCGCCGATGTTCGCTTTGACTGCGATGCCAAGACCGCGACTGAACTGGGCCTTTCCGGCTATGACGCCAAGGATTCCGAGGTGCTAACCACGCCTGCCGGCCGACCCACTCCGATCAGTGCCAGCGACTACTATGACGTTGGTGCCGGCCTTTGTGGCGGCCTGGCGCAGCTTCCAGGCTATGTGGTCCCGACCCGGGCCGCCGCCGCCAGGATGGGGCGTGATGTGCGCGAGCAGGCGCGTCGCCAACAGGCTGCGACCACGCAATAAAAACCCCAGCTGTGCGCGCCACTGAACCCCGGGATCGTCGGTAAATTTAATCCTGCGGGCAAGGATCGCGCTTAGGGCCGGGCGAGTTCCTCGACCAAGTCCGCCAGATTTTCCGCCGCATCGAGTTGGGCGACGGAGCGTGCGCTCGCGGACATCCGTTCCAACCGGCCCGGATCTTCCAACAAGGCTCTCAACGCCCCAGCCAAACTCTCAACCGTCAGTTCGTCTTCAGACGCCACGGCAGCAGCTCCGGCATCCTCCAATAACTTAGCATTGAACCTCTGGTGATCGTCTGCCGCGATTTTGAGCGGCACCAGGATCGATGGCCGACCGGCCGCCGCAAGTTCGCTTACCGTCGAGGCGCCCGCGCGGCCAAGCACAAGATGCGCGGTGCCCAGGCGCCCCGCCATATCGCGGAAGAACGGCGCAATCTCGGCCTTGACCAGACAGTCTGCGTAGGTGCGGCGAGCGCTGTCCATCGACTCGGGCCGGGTTTGCTGTTGCACTTGCAGCCGGGCACGGAGGCGTTCCGGCAGCGCACGGACCGCTTGAGGCGTGAGTTCAGAGAGCAGCCGCGCGCCCTGGCTACCGCCGGTCACCAGCAGACGCACCGGTCCATCCGGGCCAAGCGGCGGCTCGTAGGGCACGTTCGCCAGGGCCCTGATCTCGGGCCGAACCGGATTACCAATCACATGCGCCGCCAGCCTGATGCAGGGCGTCGCCCGCTCCAGAGTCGGGAAGGCGCAGGCTAGGGCACTGACCTTGGGGGCCAAGTAGCGATTCACACGCCCCATTACCGCGTTCTGTTCGTGGATGATCGTCGGCCGCTTCTGCCCCAGCGCCGCCAGTAGGCCTGGCAAGGCGGGATAGCCGCCGAAGCCGATCACAATGGCCGGGTCCAGCCGCTTGAAGGCCTTTCGGGCCTGTATCACGCCGCGCGCCACGATCAGACCGGCGCGGATCATACCGACGATGTCGCCGCTTTTGGCGGTTGCTGCGGCCAGGGCCAGCCGCTCCTCGCAGGGGAATTTGTCAGCAAAGGCCGCGCCACGCTCGTCCGTCGCCAGCACGATGCGCCAACCGCGACGCCTGAGCGCCTCGGCCAGGGCCTGAGCGGGGAACAGATGCCCGCCCGTGCCGCCCGCGGCCACAACGGCGAGCCGACCTGCCATTAGCCGAACACTCCCGCCTTGGCGGGACCTTCAACCTCACCATAGGCCCCCGGCCGCTTGCGGATCAGAGCAAGGGCCATACCCATGGTCAGACCCATGGCCAGCATGGACGAACCCCCATAGCTAATGAACGGCAGGGTCATGCCCTTGGTCGGGATCAGTGCCAGATTCACGGCGATATTGATCAAGGCCTGCTGGCCGAACAGCACGAAAAGCGCAGCGGCAGCTGCCTGCTCGAAAGAGTCGGAAAGCTTCATCGACTTGAGGATGCCGCGCACCACAACCACCGCGAACAAGGTGATCAAAATAAGCGACAGCACTAGGCCGTATTCCTCAGCGGCGACCGAATAGATGAAGTCGGTGTTCATATCGGGCACATTGCGCTTCATCACCCCTTCGCCCGGGCCTCGCCCAATAAGGCCGCCGGCGGCAATCGCTTCGGATGCGCGAGTGATCTGATGCGTGTCGGCAGTGTCAGGATTAATAAATTTCTGTACGCGCGCATGCACGTGGTCGAATACGAAATAGGTGCTCATCAAGACTGAGACGGCCACAACGCCTAGCCCAATCACCCAGGTCATCGGTACGCCCGCCATCCAGAAGGCCGCCCCGAATGCGATGGTAATTAACACCGTCTGGCCGACGTCGGGTTCCAGGAGCAATAGGGTCACTGCAATCAAATAGAGGGTGAAGCCGATCGATACACCGGGCACACCTTCGCCCTTCTGACCCTCGGCAAACATCCAACTCACCAGCACGATCAGGGCCGGCTTCATGAATTCAGACGGTTGCAGGGTAAAGCCGCCAATGTGCAGCCAGCGCGTGGCCCCCTTAGCCTCGTGGCCTATGAACGGCAGGGTCGCCATGATCACCACGGCGATCACATAGACAAAGAACGCGGCGCGCCGAATCCCACGCGGCGTGAGCATCGAAACCGCCATCAGCATAGCGGTGCTCATGCCCGCAAATATCAACTGGCGGATGGCGAAGTGAAACGGATCGGGCAGACCCAGTCGCGAGGCCGCCGCGGGACTGGCCGCGAACGACAGCATCACACCCAACCCGATTAGGGCCCCTAGAGCTCCCAACATTAGATGGTCGGTCGTCCACCACCAAACCCCGATATGCGATCGATCGTTGCGGGAAAAGGCATTGGCATGCGCATGGGTATCGGTGCCCGGCGCAGGGGCTTCATCGCGCAGAACCTCGGTCATCCGACGGCCTCCCCGCGCACGGCCTTGGGGGCCATGGATTTCACAATGGCGCGGAAGTCGTCACCGCGGACCTCGAAGTCGGGATACTGGTCGAACGAGGCACAGGCGGGCGAGAGTAAAACCACTTCGTCCTCGCCGCTGGTGCAGGCATCGGCATAGGCGGCCTTTACAGCTGCCTGAAGGGTGCCACAGATCCGAGCCGGCACATGGCCATCTAGGGTCTTGGCGAAATCCCCAGCGGCCTCACCAATCAGATAGGCTGCGGTGACGCGTGGAAATAGGTCGATCAGGCTATCAATACCGCCGGCTTTCGGCACGCCCCCCGCGATCCAGCGCACCTTGGGATAGCTCGACATAGCCTGTCGCGCCGCGTCGGCGTTGGTGGCCTTGGAGTCGTTGACCATCCGCACTCGGCCCATCATGGCCACGGTCTCCATCCGGTGCGCCAGACCCGGAAAACTCATCAATCCATCCGCAGCGTCGGCGGCGGAGATGCCCAGGCCACGGGCGGCAGCGTAGGCTGCGGCAGCGTTCTGCCAATTGTGGCGTCCGGGCAGGGATTTCGCGCGCAGCAGGTCTGCCACCTCCAGAACCCGCTCACCGGTGGCATCGTAAAGCATACCCTGCAGGGCATAGACCCCGCGCCCCATGGCCCGCGCCGCGCTGATCGGCCAGATAGTCCGTTGGTTGGCGGCGGTAATTTCTGTGCAGATGCGCTGACAATAGGGATCGTCAACCCCGATCACCGCAGTGTCGCCACGGGCCTGATTCAGGAACACCCGACGCTTGGCCTCGACATAGCCATCCATGCCGCCGTGGCGGTCCAGGTGGTCGGGTGTGATGTTGAGCAGGACCGCCACATCAGACTTGAGGCTGCGGGTCAGGTCGAGCTGATAGGACGACAGCTCCAGCACATAGACAGCCCCGCCATGCATGCCTTCCAGGCCCAGCACGCCAAAGCCGATATTACCGCCCACGCGGGTGTCTCGACCGGCGGTGCGGCACAGGTGCCCCAACAGAGCTGTGGTGGTCGACTTGCCATTGGTGCCGGTGATGGCGGCCACCCTAGGCCGTTTATGGGCCGGGGCAGCGTTCACCGCGCGGGCAAAGAGCTCGACGTCGCCGACGATCTCGACCCCGGCATCTTTCGCCCTACTCACGGTCCAGTGCGGTGCGGGATGGGTAAGGGGTGCGCCGGGTGACAGCACCATGGCCTTGATCGAAT
>CAISYT010000034.1 GCA_903889785.1 uncultured Caulobacterales bacterium | reverse complement strand
GTCACGCACCAGGCGGCGGTAAAATCCACCAGGACCGGAACGCCCGCGCCGCGCAACTCGGCGAGGCGGTCAGCAGAATAGGTCTCCGCCTCCAGCCCGCCAGCCCCTATTTTCGGCCTTGACCCTGACTCTGACCCAGACGCGGTGGAGGTGGCGGGCGCATAGGCACCGATCATGGCCAGGGCCATTGCGATCGCCAGAAACACGGTGCCGCCCGTCATCAGAAGCAGATGCTTGCGGCCTTCAATCCCCTGGCTGCGGCCATAGAGCCAGGCTCCAAAGGCGGTCAGAACCCCAATCGCCAGTAGACGGGCGAGCCCGGCCGAATCCGTCTGTTGGGCCAGCACCCAGACCAGCCAGGCGGCGGCGGCGTACATCGGGAAGGCCAGCACGCGGCGGAAGGTCTCCATCCAGGCACCGGGGCGCGGGATCCGCTTCAATAGACCGGGCGCGAACGCCAGGGCCGTGAAGGGCGCAGCCATGCCAAGGCCCAGGCTCAGAAAAACGGCCAGACCCAGGAGGGGCGGCTGGGTCAGGGCTACGCCCAGCGCTGGGGCCATGAAGGGCGCCGTACAGGGCGCTGCGACCACAACGGCCAGGGCCCCTGTGAAGGCCGCGCCCACGAGGCCATCTTTGGAGGCCAGGCCCGAGCCCACCCCCTGGACTGATGTCCCGATCTCGAACAGGCCCGAAAGGTTGAGCGCGGTCAGCAGCATGACCAGGCACAACACCGCCACCACGGCGGGCGACTGCAGCTGAAAGCCCCAGCCAACGGCCCCGCCGGCGGCCCGCGCCGCCATCAGCGCACCGGCCAAGGCCAGAAAGGTCAAAAGCACGCCGCCCATGAAGGCGAGGCCCTCTGCCCGCGCGGCCTTCGGCTCGGATGCATGGCTGGCCAGGGACGCCGCCTTCATCGACAGCACCGGGAAGACGCAGGGCATCAGGTTCAGGATCATCCCACCGATGAATGCAAATACAATCGCCAGCAGTAGACCGGGCTGGCCCGCCGCCGGGGTGGCGTTGGTCACGCCCTCGGGGCCATTGGATGTGGCGGGCGTTGCTGGGCCAAGGCCAGAGGTCCCAGCCGATGCAGGGCCGCTAGCCGCCTCGATCTCATAGGTCTTTCCGCCAACGGCTAAAACGCCGGCGATCTTGTCCGGTGCCGGGCCGTTGACGAAGGCCGTTCCGGGCTTGAGCGTCAGGGTCAGGCCCTTGGGGCCCTTCTCGATGGTTTGAGCGGCGGCGTTTTCCATCACCACGCCCGAATAGGGGAAGAAATAGGCTCCGTTCATGTCGGCACCCGCCAGGGGCGAACCCGCCACGGCCAGGGTCAAGCCGGTGGCTGCGCCAATATAGCTTGCCGTCAGGCCAGCGGGCTTGGGCGTATCGGCCAGGGCCTTTTCGATGCCTGGGCCATGCTTGGGATCGTTCGCCGGAGCCGCCACGATGGGCAGGGCTAGGTTGAGCACCGCGCTCTCGGGCACGCAGACATCGGCGCAGACCAGAAAGGCCACGGCGGCCTTGATCGTAACGCTGCTCCCCATCTTAGCATTTGCCGGCACGGTGACCGGGACGGTCAGCAGGACCTCGCCCTGATAGCCATAATTCATCAACGGGCCCAGCGGCAGGCGGCTGGGCACGGGCCACACGATATCGCCCGCGCTCCAGCCGGCGGGCAGGGTCCAGACGATCTTGGTGGCATCGCCGCTGTCGCCCGGGTTGCGCCAGTAGGTGTGCCAGCCCTTGTCGATCTGTTGGCGAACGGCCAAGTAAACGGTCGATCCCGGCGCGGCCCCGGCCGTCTTGGCGACCAGCTCGGCCTTGAGGTGCCCGGTGTTAATCGCCTCCGCCATCGCCGGCGCGGCCAAGCTCAGGATCAGGGCGGCGATGAAGCCTGAGAAAATGCGGTTCATAGCGTCACCTTAAGACATACGCCAGGGCGGCGGCAAACCTAGCCAAGGCGAAGCAAACCTCTAGAACAGGCGTATTCGCTGTTTAGCCTGGAAGCCATATCCCATGCCCGCCGCATTTGACGAAATTAAGGTCGGCCAAGTGGTGTCGCTCGGTACGGCCATGGTGGACCCCACGGCGCTCGATGCCTTCCTTGTGGCCTTTGCGCCCGGCTGGAACGCCGAGCAGGGTGCGCCCGACGCCTTCACCTTCGCGGTCTGGACCCGGCTCGACGCAGCGGCCACGGCGCAATGGCCGCAAACCAAGCGTCTGGGCATAGACGCCCTGCGTTGGGGCCGAAATCCCCCCGCGGGCGAGCTGCTGCGCGGCCGGATGACCGTGATGGGCAAGGACCCGGTCGGCGACGACAAGGGCGTGGTGATCGCCCAACACGACCTGCTCGATGAAGCTGGCCGGTTGGTATTCTCGTGCCTGACCCGCAGCGTGTTTAGGCGTTAGCGGCCGGCTGCTGCGCGGCGAGCGGCAGGGAAGCCGGGCCGCGCTTGGAGGCGACGGCCATCAGGCGGTCCCAACCCAGCAGCGACACCATGTGGGCAAACACCGCGCCCATGGCTCCGTTGTTGAGCAGCTCGGAAAGCTTGTCGCCCGGCAGCTTCTTGAACTTCTCGTCCGAGATCGCGGAATATTCGGCGATCAGCTGCGGTTCGCCGGCGGGCGAGCCATCGGCGTTGCGCGGGGTATAGACGGCCTGTTTCATCTCGAACAGGTCGAGTTCGTTCAACATCTGTACGAAAGCCATGGTGCGGCGGCGCTCGGTCTCGAAGTCGTCGCAGAACTTGATGGCGTCGGTGGTGTACTGAGTCGGTTCGCCCTTGGCGTCGAACAGTTTGGTCTCGCCCTTCTCAGACAACAGGTCGGAGGCGCGGTCTATGCAGACGACCATCTGCTCGTCCTCCTCATTGCCGGCCAGCACGAACGGGAAGCGGCGGATATAGGCCGGCAGATAGGTGGCATCGGCGAATGCGCCGTCATCATCGATGAACAGGTTCTGGCCGCCATTCAGACCCATCACGGCCAGCGGAATGCGGTCCGGTCCGGCGAAGATGATCGGGAAGCTCAGGGCGGCCTGGCCAAATTCGCCGATCGTGATCGGCACCACATGGCCGGTCTTGGCAAAGCCGAACGGCTTGTCCTTGTTTACCAGGCCCAGCTTGGCGTGTTCGACGCGATTCAGCGGCTCAGGGTTCGTGTAGAACAGCACAGTGCCGGAGATCTCGGCCTGGGCGGCGGGGGCGGGGGTCTCGGACATGTTGGTCTGGGCTCCGGAGTTCGGATTTAAATGGCGGTTGCGGCTCTTAGCCGATCCAGAAGCGGGCGGCAAACGGGGCCTCTGGCTCAGTCCTTGGCGGTGGCAAGATAGCTCGCCGAACGCATCTCCTGAAGACGTGAGACGCAACGCTGGAATTCGAACGCGCCCTCGCCCTCGGGATAGATTTTTTCAGGCTCAGCAGCGGCCAGGGCGATCAGCTTGACGCGCGCCTCATACAGGGCGTCGATCAGAGTCAGGAAGCGTCTGGCTTCCGAGCGGTTACCGGCCCCCAGAAGGGGGATGTTTTCAAGAAAGAGGGTGTGGCTCTGGTCCGCTAGGGCCAGATAGTCCTGCGGCCCTAGCGCCTGAGCGCACAGGCTGGCGAATGAAGCCCGAACCAGCCCGCCCGCGGCGCGCGGCAAGTGGGTCTTGCGACCCAGCACCTCCAGAGTGATGCCAGTTTCGGCTGCGCCGTCTAAAAGGTCGCCCCACAGGGCGTCGAACCGAATCTGCTGGGTGTCATGGACTAGATCCAGCCAGACCTCCTCGCCGCGCAGCCGGTCCAGTCGGTAATCCACCGGTCCTTTGACGGCCACAACGTCGAGCTGCTGCTGCAGCATGGCGATGAAGGGCAGGAAGAGCTGCCGGTTGAGGCCATTGTAATACAGGGCGTCTGGTGCCCGGTTGGAAGTGGCGGCCACGGTCACCCCGCGCACCAGCAGGGCCTCGAACAGCCGACCCAGGATCATGGCGTCGGCGATATCGGAGACTTGGAATTCGTCGAAACACAGCAGGCGGGTATCGTGGGCGATGACCCCGGCGGTGGGCCCGATGGGATCGTCGCCCTTGGTTTCGCCAAACAACGTCTTGCGTTCGGCCACGCTGCCTTTGCGCCATTCGCCGATCAGTCGGTGCACCTGCGCCATAAAGTCATGGAAGTGTACGCGCCGCTTACGGGCCACGGGTGCGGAGGCAAAGAACAGGTCCATCAGCATGGATTTGCCGCGCCCGACTGGGCCGTAGAGATAGACGCCACGCACGGCCTTGGGCTTGCGGAACAGCCCGGGTTCTCCGGCCCCGGCCAGGTCGCCCTCCAACCGGATCAGGGCCTCCAGGGCCTTGGCCTGGGCTGGATCGGCTCGCAGTCGCCCGGAAGCGATGGCGGTGTCATAGGATTTGCGCAGGGCGGAAGCCATTGCGGCTCCGGTTAGCCGCGTGAGGCCGCCTCGTCGATGCTAAAATTGACCGATGCGGGCGGAAAGCCGAATCGCCCAATGTCTAGCCCGGCTTTCAGGCCCCAAGGTCTTTCAGCGCATAGCCCTGGGTTTCGGCCTTCTCACAGGCGCAGCCCCGCATCTTGCCATCCTGGGTCCACCAGATCAGCAGCGGATAGGCGAAAGTGATGCCGTTTTCCTTCAGCAGCGGTCTTAACTTCATCACCATGTCACGCCCGGCGTCGACCACGGCTGTGCGGGCGGTGTCGCCGTCAGCGGGGATGATCCCATCGGCCGTCCAGCCGTCGATAGGGGTCTCGTCCCAGCGTTGCGAGAGAGCCCAACTGCGGTTGACCCACAGTTCCGCCACTGTGGAGCGCTCGGCTGGCGTCGATTGCGACACCCCGTTCAGGTCGGGTCGGGCCACTTCGATCAGCCGGGTGTCGACCTGGGCGGCTTGCAGCTTGGGCCATTGCTCCAGCTTAAACCGCAGGCAGTCGGGGCAGGAGCGGAAGCCGACCATGTAGAGCTTAGGACCAGGAAGGCCCGGCGACACCCAGCCCGAGGTTTCGAGGATTTTTGTGATTTCGGCCTGGTTCTTGGTGATGTCATGCGGCCGCCAGCGCAGGTCGATCCGCCACCAGCCATAGAGGCCCGCGATGACGGCCACGACCAGCAGCGCAGTGATCAGCTTGAACTTCATCAGTTGACTCCAAGAAACTTGCCCTGCTCGGCAGCGGGACTTTGCGGTCACGGTGAGTGTAACTGATCTCAGTGCGACGCCGAAGCGAGGTTTGAGCCCTTCGCCGCCCAGCATCGATGGGCTGATCGTGAATGCGCGCCGTCTCGCCCATTCGCACTGGTCCAGCTATAGCGGAGGGATGGAGTTATTCCTTCCCGATGAAGCCGCTACCCAGGCCCTGGGGGCCGCCGTGGCCAAGGTGCTGCGGCGCGGTGATGTCGTCTGTTTGAGCGGGCCGTTGGGAGCCGGAAAATCGTCCCTGGCCCGAGCGCTCATCCGGTCGCTGACCTCTCCAGAAGAAGAGGTGCCGAGCCCGACCTACACCCTGGCTCAATCCTACAACGGCGCGGAATTTCCGATCGCCCATTTCGACCTCTACCGCCTGAAAGCGCCCGAGGAAGCCGATGAACTTGGCCTGGACGAAGCGCTAGTTGCCGGGGCCGCTGTGATCGAATGGCCGCAGCGGCTCGGTAGCCGCCTGCCCACAGACCGACTCAGCCTAGAAATTACGCACGCCAACGATGGCGCGGCCCGCACGGCCCACCTGTCGTTTCATGGGGCGTGGGGGGGCCGGAAACTGGATGTCTGAGCGCGAGGTGATCAAGGCTGATTTCCTCATGCGTCACGGCCTAGCCGCGGCCGCCCGCTCGCCCCTGGCCGGCGACGCCTCGACCCGCGCCTATGAGCGACTGCTGCTGCCCGGCGGTATCAGTCTTATTTTTATGGACCAACACCCATCAGCCGAGAGCGCGCCTTGTGGACCCGACGCCACCAACGCGCAGCGCATTGCCGCCGGCTATAACGCCATGGCCCGGCTTGCGGCCGGCAGTGTGGACGCCTTCGTCGCCTGCGCTTGCTGGCTCAAGGACCAGGGTCTTTCGGCACCCGCCATAATCGCGGCTGAACCAGAGCTTGGGCTAGCCGTGATGGAAGACCTCGGCGATGGGCTCTATGCCACCCAAATTGCCTCAGGACACGCCGACGAGGGCGAGTTGTACGGCGCGGCAATTGACGCCATCGGCGTGCTGCATGCTGCCCACCCGCCGCCTGTACTGACCGGCGGCGGATCGTCCTGGCCGCTGCTCACTTTCGACGACCTCGCCCTGGCTACGGCGCACGACCTGTTCATCGACTGGTGGGACAAACTGGCCATGGGCCTTCGCTTCAGCGAGACTGCGCGGGCCGAGTGGCAGGCGCTCTGGACGCCAGTGCGGGCGCGTGGCGAGGCGGGCGCGACGGTATTTTGCCATCGCGATTATCATGCCGAAAACCTGATCTGGTTACCCGACCGTGTCGGGCCAAACCGCGTCGGCCTGCTGGATTTTCAAGATGCCGTGCGCGCCCATCCTGTGTGGGATCTCTCCATGCTGCTGCATGACGCGCGCCGCACGGTCATTCCGGCGTTGGAGACCGTGGCGCTGGAGCGCTATCTGGCCACCCATCCCGAGCTTGATGCGGAACAGTTCCTCGACGACTACGCTCAGCTCGGTGCGCTCAACATCGTGCGTATCCTCGGCGTATTCGCCCGCCTGACCGTGCGCGATGATAAACCGCGCTATGCCGCCCTAACCCCGCGCATGTGGACCTATCTCGACGCCTTAATGCAGCGACCGGCCCTCGCGCCCCTGAAGGCCTGGATGGACCGCCACGCACCGCGAGAGACCCGGCCATGATCAAGACGGCAATGGTCCTGGCCGCCGGCCTTGGCACGCGTATGCGCCCCATGACCAACGACCGGCCCAAGGCGCTTGTGACTGTAAACGGTAGGGCCCTAATTGATCATACGCTCGACCGACTGGCCGAGGCCGGGGTCGAGACCGCCATCGTCAATGTTCACCACTACGCCGATAAGGTGGAGGCGCATCTGGCGGCCCGTATCGACGGGCTGCGGATCGTGATTTCAGACGAACGCGCCGGCCTGCTCGACAGCGGCGGGGGAATTGCTCATGCGGCAGCCCTGATTGGGCCCGATCCCATCTTCGTGGCGAATACCGATGTGCCCTGGATCGAAGGGGCCGTGCCGGCCTTGACCGCCCTTGCGGCGCTATGGGACCCGGCGAAGATGGACATCGCCATCCTGCTGGCGGCCCGCGAGCGCTCTATCGGCTTTGACCGGCCAGAGGGCTTCGACCGTGCCGCCGATGGTCGACTGACCCATTCCAATTCGGTCGAACCCATGCCGCCGTTCGTCAATATCGGGGTGCAGATCATCAAACCCCAGATCGTCGCGGGAGAGGGTAGTTTTTCGATCGTGCCGATCTGGAAGCGACTCTCCGCCGAACACCGGCTTTACGGTGCGGTCATGGACGGCTTTGCCCTGCATGTCAGCGATCCGGCGATGCGCGACGCCGCCGAGGCGAGACTGGCATGAACGGTGGTGGCCTGTTCGACAAGGATGGGCCGCGCTGGTTCAACATTCCGGCGCATCGGCCATTTCTAGCGGATCTGGCGCGCGGCCTGATTGACGGCCTTTCGGCCGAAGACTTGGCCCAGGCGGTGATCCTGACCCCCAACCAGCGCAGCGCCCGCGCCCTGGCCGCTGCCTTTGCCGACGCTGCCCCGCAAGGTCTGCTGCTGCCGCAACTGCGCCCGATTGGCGATCTGGAGGAGGGCGAGGCACCGTTCGAGCCCGGCGATCTTTCGCTCGATCTGCCCGCCGCGATAACGCCATGGAAGCGGCGGTTCGAACTGGCGGCCATGGTGGCGAAACGACAGGAAGGCCTGACCGCCGGTCAGGCGCTGGAAATGGCCGATTCCCTGGGCGGGTTGATCGACAGCCTACAGATCGAGGAGATCGAGCCCGCCGGGCGAATCGAGGCCCTCGTTGAGGGCGAACTGGCCCAGCATTGGCACCGCTCCGCGGCCTTGCTGACCGGGGTGCTGGCCGAATGGCCACGGCGGTTGCGCGAACTGGGGCTCATGGACGTCAATGAGCGCCGCGTGCGTCTGCTGCGAGCCCTGCGCGACCGCTGGGCCGCCACCCCGCCCTTGCACGCCCTGATCGCCGCCGGATCTACGGGCACCGCCCCGCCGGCTGCCGACCTGCTGGCGGTCGCCGCCGCCGCCCCGCGGGGGCTGGTGGTGCTGCCGGGATTGGATGAGGCCCTGGCCGCCGAGGCCTGGACGGAGGTCGAGGGTGATGAACAGCATCCGCAGGGCTCGCTGGCGCGGCTATTGAAGCGCTCGCGTATCGCACGGAGCGACGTGGTCCTATGGCCGGCCAGTCGCGGGGGGGCCGCTCGCTGGCGACGATTGCTGATCAACGATGCTCTGCGTCCCGCCGACGCCACTTCCGGCTGGCTGGATCGGATCAAACAGATGAAGGCCGAGGGGGAAACCGCCGGGATAGACGCCTATGCTGCCGGTCTGGAGGGATTATCGATCGCCACTGCGCGCGATGATGACGAGGCGGCCCTGGCCTGTGCCCTGCTGTTACGCGAGACGCTGGAAACCTCTGACAAGACCGTCGCCCTCATCACACCGGACGCAGCCTTGGCCCGCCGCGTTGCCGTGCGGCTAGGCCGGTTTGGTATCGAAGCCCAATCCTCTTCCGGCCGTCCCTTGGCGCAGTTCCCCGTGGCCGTCCTGGCGGCATTGGCAGCCCAGCTGACGATTGATCCAGAAGACCCGGTCGCCCTGCTCGCGGTGCTCAAACATCCGCTGACGCGGCTGGGATTGGAAGCGGACGAATGCGCCGCCATAGCCTTGCAGCTGGAAGTCCCCGTGCTGCGCGGGCCGCGCCGCAGTCGCGCCGATACCCTCACCATGGCGGAAGCCAAAGACCGGCCCGTCGCCCTGGCCCAGACCCTGTTCAACGCGCTGGATATCGCCGCCGCTCCGTTCGCCGCTGGCAAAGCCCGTCCTGCTGATGCCGCCCGTGCCCTCGTTGAGGCCCTGCAAGCGATCGGCGGGCAAGACCTCTGGTCAGGTCCGGATGGCGAAGCCGCCGCCACCCTGTTTTCGGCACTCATCCATGAAGGCGAGGGCCTGCCGCCCGCCAGCGCAATCGGGTTTTTCGACCTGCTACAGCGCCTCTTGACGGGCGAGACGGTGCGGACCGTCGGCCCAGGCCATCCCCGCGTGCAGATCCTGGGCGCGCTTGAGGCGCGGCTGGTGCGCGCCGACCGCCTGGTGCTGGCTGGGCTGGAGGAAGGCGTGTGGCCACGCATCCCGCCGGCCGACCCGTTCCTGTCGCGGCCGATGCGCAAGACCCTTGGCCTACCCTCGCCCGAACGGCGCGTGGGGCTCTCGGCGCACGATTTCGCCCAGGCCGCCTGCGCCGCCGAGGTCGTGCTGGTGCATGCCGAACGCCGCGATGGTGCGCCCGCCGTGCCGTCGCGCTGGGTGTGGCGTCTGCGCACCCTGGTCGCAGGCGCGGGCGC
>CAISYT010000033.1 GCA_903889785.1 uncultured Caulobacterales bacterium | reverse complement strand
ATCACCAGCTTGCAGATGGACATCAAGATCACCGGCATTACCCTGGAGATCATGAAACAGGCCTTGGCTCAGGCCAAGGATGGCCGCGACCACATCCTGGGCGAAATGAACAAGGCGATGGATGCGCCGCGTGAAGACGTCGGCGAGTTCGCGCCCAAGATCGAGACCATCACCATTCCGGTCGACAAGATCCGGGAAGTGATCGGCACTGGCGGCAAGGTGATCCGCGAGATCGTTGCCACCACTGGCGCCAAGGTCGACATCAACGACGAAGGCACGGTCAAGGTCAGCGCGTCAGATGGTGCCAAGATCAAGGCTGCTATCGACTGGATCAAGTCTTTGACCAGCGAACCGGAAGTCGGCACGATCTACGCCGGCAAGGTCGTGAAGGTGGTCGATTTCGGCGCCTTCGTGAACTTCTTCGGCGCCAAGGACGGCCTCGTCCACGTCAGCCAGATCAGCCAGGAGCGCGTGGCCCGTCCGCAGGACGTGCTGAGCGAAGGCCAGGCCGTGAAGGTGAAGTTCCTGGGCTTCGACGACCGCGGTAAGACCAAGCTGTCGATGAAGGTTGTCGATCAGGAAACCGGCGAAGACCTTTCCAAGAAGGACCCGTCGACGTCGGAAGATGCCGCCAACGCCTAGGCTTTCGCCGAGGACGAAATAACAAGCGGGCGGGCCAGTGATGGTCCGCCCGTTTTGCGTTGTCCTGCACTGTCGTCGCCCAAGTTCATTTTGCAGGGTCGTGACAAAGGGACCCGGCAAGAGTGTTCAGGGCGACAGGCTGGGCCCGTCGATTTTGCCTTTGCCTCCGGCGTGTTAGAAAGCGATCCTTGAGATCCGAGTGTCCGGGGGACTGAGCAGAATGGCGACAAAACAAACCGCGGCAAAGAAGCCGGCGTCGATGATGACCGTGGTTGCCGCCTCGACCTCCGGCACCGCCTTCGAATGGTATGACTTCTTCCTGTTCGTGCCCTTGGCGGCCGACATCGCCAAGATGTTCTTCGCCGGCCTGGATGAGACCAGCTCCTACATCTTCGCCCTTGGCGCTTTTGCGGTCGGGTTCGCGTTCCGGCCCATTGGCGCGCTGATCTTTGGCCGTATCGGCGATCGTATTGGTCGAAAGGCCACCTTCCTGGCCACGATGAGCCTGATGGGCGTGGCCACCTTCGCCATCGGCCTGCTGCCACCCTATTCGGTCATTGGGATCAGCGCCCCGCTGTTGTTTGTGCTGTTGCGCATCCTGCAGGGCCTGGCTCTGGGCGGAGAATGGGGCGGCGCGGCGATCTACATGATCGAGCATGTAGAGACCGGCAAGCGTGGCTTTACCAGCGCCTTCCTGGGCGTGGCCGCGGCCTGCGGCTTTGCCGGTGCCCTGATCGCCGTGTTGACCGCGCGCGCCCTGACCGGCGACAATTTTGATACCTGGGGTTGGCGCCTGCCGTTTCTGTTCTCCCTGGCCCTGCTGGTGATTTCGATCTGGATCCGGCTGAAGCTGCATGAGAGCCCAGCGTTCCAGAAACTTGTGGACACCAATACGCGCTCCGAGCGCCCCTATGTGGACTCTTTCGGCAACTGGAAGAGCCTCAAGACGGTGCTGATCGCCCTGTTCGCCTTGATGATCGCCCAGGGCGCGGTTTGGTACGCGGCCTTCTTCTACACCTCGACCTTTATCGAGCGGACGCTAAAGACCGCCGGGGCGACGGTGAATCTGGTCATGCTGGCCGCCACGGCGCTGTCCATACCCTGCTACATTTTCTTCGGGTGGCTGTCGGACAAGATCGGCCGCAAGTGGATCATGGTCGGCGGCATGGTGCTGTTCTTGGCCGCGATTTTCCCGGGGTTCCACTGGATGACCGAAGCCGCCAACCCGGCCCTAGCTGCCGCCAGCAAGTCGGCGCAGGTGACGGTCGTGGCCGATCAGGCCAAATGTAGCTTCCAGTTCGATCCGGTCGGCCGCACCCAGTTCCGTTCCAGCTGCGACATTGCCAAGTCCAGCCTGGCCGCCGCTGGCGTTTCCTATGTGAATAAAGCCGCACCGGCGGGGACTCTGGCGAAGGTGATGATCGGCTCGGTGGCCGTGGACTCGGTTGATGGCAAGGCGCTTGGCGGCAAGGCCTTGGCCGCGCTGAAGGCCGATTTCGGCAAGACCCTGAAGGCCGCCCTGACCAAGGCCGGCTATCCCGCCGCCGCCGATCCGGCCGCGACCCATCCTGTTCGGATGATCGCCATCCTGATGCTGTTCGTGCTCGGCGCCACCGCGCTTTACGGCCCACAGGCGGCGTGCCTGGTCGAGCTATTTCCGGTGCGCACGCGCTACACCGCCATGTCCTTCCCCTATCATATTGGCACCGGCTGGGTCGGCGGCTTCCTGCCCACCACCGCCTTCGCCATCGTGGCGGCGACGGGGAATATCTATGCTGGGCTTTGGTATCCGTTCATCTTCACCGCCATCTCCGTGGTGGTGGCGATCATCTTCCTGCCGGAAACGCGGGGACGGTCGCTGGACGTCTAGCTACCGTCCAACCCGCCGGGCGGCCCAGCGGCTGGCGGCGTCGGAGACCAGAACGGCTGCGAATGCCAGTGCCGCCGATACGGCGCACAGGGCGATGGCCTTGGCCTCGCCACCGGGTGCCTGGACCGCCTGGTAGATCGCGGTTGGTAGAGTCAGGGTCGCGCGCGGGATGGCCCCCACAAAGGTGATGGTGGCCCCAAACTCGCCCAGGGCCTTGGCAAAGCCCAGCACTCCGCCAGCGATCAGGCCGGGCATGGCGAGCGGCGCAGTGATTCGCAGGAAGCGGATCACCGGTCCGGCACCGAGGGTCCGCGCGGAATCCTCGACTTCCGGATCGATGGCTTCGATGGCCAGGCGGATCGGTCGCACCATGAGCGGGAAGGCCATGATCCCGGCGGCCAGGGCCGCGCCGGTCCAGTCGAAGGCGAAAACGATCCCAGCCTTGGTCAGGACAGCGCCGATGGGCCCATGTCGGCCCAGCAGCAGCAGCAGGCCATAGCCGGTCGCCACCGGTGGCAAGACCAGCGGCAGGTGCACGGCGGCATCGAGCAGGGATAGGCCAAGGCCTCGCCGGCCATTGCGCCGAGCCAGAATCTTGGCTGTCAGCAGGGCCATGGGCAGGCCGAACAGGGTCGCCGTGGCGGCCACCTTCAACGACAGAAAAACGGCAAAGAGGTCGTCTGTGCTCATGCCTTGGCGGGTACCATGATCTCGACGGTGACGCCGAGTTGCTCCAGTGCGGCCAGTTCCTGTGCATCGGGTGCCCCCAGGATGACCCGCGCCACGATCTTACCCGACAGGGCGAGGGCGGCAGCTTGTCTTGCCGCACCGCCAAGAGGCAGGCGGTCGGCCTCGCGCCGGGCCAGGTCAACGACGCCGGGGGGAGCATTGGCATCTGCGGCCACAGTGTCTGCGGCGGCTAGGGCGCGCACGGCCCGCAGGGTCATCAGGTCGGCTGGACCGGAGGCGTCGATAAACAGTACCCGCCCGCGGGCTTGGGGGGTCTGGCCCAGGGCGTCGCGGATCAGGATTTCAGCGCTGGCTATGTCGTCGGCATGGGCCGCCTTTGCCGCTGGGCCACCTATGGCCTGGCGTAGAAAGGCGCGGCGGTCGGTCAGGTCGGGCAGGGCGGTGCGGATCTCGCCCTGCATCCGTCGTAGCAGGGCGGCGAAGCGCCCGGCACCGGGCGGTACATGCACTTCGATCTCGGTGCGCAGCATGGCGGCCATGACGGGTGCGGCACCGCCAGTGCCGACGGCAGCCACGACCTCGCCGCGGTCGATGACCGCAGGCGTGTTGAAATCAGACCAGGCCGGGCGGTCGATGACATTGACCAGCACATGGGCTGCGCGCGCCGCGGCCGCCGCGGATTGCGCGAAGACCTCGTCTTCGCCGGCAATGAAGACCAGGCGTGCGCCGCGATAGGAATCGGCTTGGAAGGCGTCTGCTCCGGTCAGGCGCACAAGCGTCGCAGGCGAACTGGCCAGCAGGCGCAGCTTGGCCTCCAGGCCCGCACCGTCTCCGGCCAGGACGATTGTGCTCCCGGTCAGGGGTATGAAGGCGGGAAAAACGTCCATCGGTTACCAGGTCGCCCAGCGGCTATCGGGTCCCCTGGGTGCGCTCGACCGGGCGGTCGCGTGCCAAGGCAGGCTGAAAATGAGGACCAAATGAGTCATGCAGGGATAATAGATCGGGCTGGGAAAATGTGTGTGCAGTTTTGCGCCTCGGGTGCGCTCTAGAGTTTCGTTCCCGGCACTGTCGCGGTGGCGTCTTTACGACTATCTTTCATGCGATGAGCCCGCTCGATCTTGGTCCCGTACCTGGCCCCGCGCCCCTGAGCGACAGCCTGGGGCGCGCCGTGCGCTATCTGCGCCTGTCTGTGACCGACCGGTGCGACCTGCGCTGCACCTACTGCATGTCCGAGCACATGACCTTTCTACCGCGGGCGGAACTGCTGAGCCTGGAGGAGCTGGATCAGATCGCCACGGCTTTCGTCGGTCTGGGCACGCGCAAGCTGCGCCTGACGGGCGGTGAGCCGCTGGTGCGCAAGGATGTGCTGCGCCTGTTTGAGAGCCTGTCGCGGCACCTGGCCAGCGGTGCCCTCGACGAGCTGACCTTGACCACAAATGGCACCCAACTGACGAAATTTGCCCAGGCCCTGGCCGATTGCGGCGTCAAGCGGATCAATGTTTCGCTTGATAGCCTGGATGCCGATACCTTTCGTCGCCTGACGCGCGGGGGCGATCTCAAGGCTGTGCTGGCTGGGATCGAGGCCGCTCAGGCCGCGGGCCTGGCGGTGAAGATCAATGCTGTGGCGCTGAAAACAGACAATGCCGCCGCGTTGCCGGAGCTGATTCAGTGGGCGCACGGTCGCGGCATGGACATAACCCTGATCGAGACCATGCCGATGGGCGAAGTCGAGGAGGATCGCACCGATCAGTACCTATCGTTGACCCAATTCCGTCAGACCTTAGCGAGCTACTGGACCCTGACCGACCTGCCGCTGAACACTGGCGGCCCGTCGCGCTACGTCTCCGTGGCCGAGACCGGCGGGCGTCTGGGTTTCATCACCCCGTTGAGCCATAACTTCTGCGAGACCTGCAACCGGGTGCGCCTGACCTGCACCGGGACCTTACACACCTGCCTGGGCCGCGAGGATGCGTCTGACCTGAGGGCGGTGTTGCGCGGTGGTGGCGGGGCGGCGGGGCT
>CAISYT010000032.1 GCA_903889785.1 uncultured Caulobacterales bacterium | reverse complement strand
CCCAGCCTGCCGCTGGTGCCGCTCGGCGTTGAGGCGAGCCGGTTCGCGGCTATGGCCGACCGGCCAGCGCAGCGCGCCTCGCGCCGCGCCGCGTTCGGGCTCGGCGATGACGATATCCTCGTGTTGTGGGTTGGGCGGCTTTCGTTCTTTGAGAAGGCCTTTCCGCAGGTGATGCTGCAGGCCGCGCAGGCGGCGGCGGCGAAGAGCGGTGCCAAGGTCTGTTTTGTCCAGGCCGGCTGGTTCCCTGGCGGCAAGGACGACGAGGGTCGCTATGCCGCGGCGGCGGCGACCTATGCGCCCTCGGTGCAGGTTGAAATCGCCGATGGCAATGATCGCGCCTTGCTGGGCGAGCTATGGGCGGCGGCAGACATCTTCATTTCCCTGGTCGACAACATCCAGGAGACCTTTGGCATTACCCCCATAGAGGCCATGGCCGCTGGCCTGCCCGCTGTGGTCAGCGATTGGGATGGCTACCGCTACACCGTCCGTGACGGGCGGGAGGGGTTCCTGATTCCCACTCTGGGCGGACCGACTGACGGGGTCGGCTGGCGATTGGCCGCGCCGCACCAACTGCTGTTGGAATCCTATCAGACCTACGCAGGGGCCATTGCCCAGCACACCGCTGTGCATGTTGGACGGGCCGCCGACGCGCTAAGGGCTCTGATCGCCTCGCCAGATCTGCGCCGCCGCATGGGCGCAGCTGGACGGGCTCGCGTGGCCCAGATGTTCGACTGGCCGGTGGTGGCCGCCGGCTATGACGCCCTGATCGACGAACTTGCGGCGATCCGCTTGGCCGAAGGTGCGGCCGCTCATCCAGCGGGCGGGCTCGATCCGGTGCGGGGCGATCCGTTCCGCGATTTCGCGGGTTTCGCCACTGACGTCATGGACAATGACACGCCCCTGGCCATTGCCCCTGGGGCAACACTGGACCAGCTGCAGCGTACCCAGACCCTGGAGCTTGATCGCGCCTATGGCGGCTACCGCGCCAATCTGGCGGAATGTAGCGCCGCCTTCCAATGGATTGCCGCTGGCCAGGTCTCGACCGTCGGCGAGGTGCTAGCGCGCACAGCCGAGAGCCGACGCCACGCCATGCAACTTGGCCTGACATGGATGTGTAAGCGCGGCCTGCTCGACTGGCTGTAGCGGCTGAAAACCACTATCCTGGGGCGGTGAGAGCCACAGACCCGCGCCAGATTTCGCTATTCGAGCCGGACCGCCAAGAGGAAACGATTGGGCCCGGCGCTAAGCTGCTGCCAGAGTTTGCCCAAGCCCAGGCGGACGACATATTGGCGGCGATTGAGGCCGTGGCCGCCGCTGCCCCATTCCGTCATCTGACCGTGCCGAGTGGCCACGCTATGTCGGTGGCCATCACTAACTGCGGTGCTGCTGGGTGGATCAGCGATCGACACGGCTACCGCTATGAGCCTGCTGATCCAGACTGTGGCCTAGCGTGGCCGGCGATGCCGCGGGTGTTCCGCGACCTGGCGCAGCGGGCCGCCACCGCCTCCGGCTACAACGCCTTCGATCCGAATGCCTGCCTGATCAACCGTTACGTCCCCGGTGCGCGCATGGGCCTGCATCAAGACAAGGACGAGGCGATCCTTACCGCCCCGATCGTTTCGGTGTCGCTTGGCCTGCCGGCAATATTTCTGTGGGGCGGACTGGCGCGGACGGACAAGGTGCACCGCCTTCCGCTGTGGCACGGCGACGTCCTGGTCTGGGGCGGCCCCTCGCGTATAGCGTATCATGGCGTCGATCCACTGAAGGATGGCGATCATCCGCTCACGGGCGCTCTGCGCTATAACCTGACCTTCCGCAGAGCCTTTTAGGCTGCTAGTCGGACGGCATGCAGATCATCCGACTCGCTATTCCCGACGTCTTCCTGGTCAAGCCGCTGCGGCGCGGTGATCATCGCGGCTGGTTCGCCGAAACCTTCAAGGCTTCGGTGCTGGCGGACCATGGCGTCACCCATCCTTGGGTGCAGGATAACATGGCTTTTTCCGCCGCCGTGGGAACGCTGCGCGGCCTGCATTTCCAGTCACCCCCTCACGCCCAGGCCAAGCTGGTATCGTTGTCACAGGGCGCTATCCTGGATGTTGCCGTCGATGCTCGAAAGGGATCGCTCACCTACGGCCAGCACGTAAGCGCAGAGCTTGACGCGGAGGATGGGGTGCAGATCTATGTCCCCGCCGGGTTCCTGCACGGCTACGTTACGCGCACGCCCAATACCGTGGTGCAATACAAGGTCAGCGACGTCTATGCCCCGGAATGCGACGGCGGGGTGCTGTGGAACGACCCGGACCTGGCGATCGATTGGGGGATTTCTGCAGGTGAGGCGCAACTGTCCGCCAAGGATATGAACGCCCAACGGTTCGCGGACTTCACGTCTCCGTTCTAAAGCCACCCATCGCCAGGTGCTCCGTGTGCCCGAAGGCCGCGACAGCCGATCGCCTCTACGGCTCCAATACAGCGGCACGGCAAAACGCTAGCCCTGCGTAAACTGCCGTGACTTCTTGATTTTCACGACATCCACACCAAATGTGCGACGCTGTGGATAGGTGTGGCACAAAATGTAGTGCGCGGCGCTCAATCCTGGTGCAGTTTCTTAACCGTCCGGGAGCAACGATTCACTCTCCCGCCGCTGTTTTAGGGCCTGCTGAAAATGACCTTGCTTGCTTCCGTTCGCGCCCAACCCGGTCTGCTGACGCCCTCGCGCGCCTACAAGCCGTTCCGCTACCCCTGGGCGTTCGACATGTGGAAGAAGCAGCAGCAGGTCCACTGGATGCCCGAGGAGGTGCCGCTGGGCGAGGACTGCAAGGACTGGGCGGTCAAGCTGACGGATGGCGAGCGCAACCTGCTGACGCAGATTTTCCGGTTCTTTACCCAGAGCGACATCGAGGTCGCCGACAACTACATGGAGCGCTACGGCCGGGTGTTTAAGCCCACTGAGGTGAAGATGATGCTGTCATCCTTCGCCAATATGGAAACGATCCATATCGCCGCCTACGCCCTGCTGCTGGAAACCATCGGCATGCCGGAGAGCGAGTTCGGTGCCTTCATGGAATACAGCGCCATGCGGGATAAACACGATTTCATGCAGACCTTCGGCGTTAAGACCAATGCCGACATCGCCCGCACGCTGGCCATGTTCGGCGGCTTCACTGAGGGGCTGCAACTGTTCGCCAGTTTCGCCATGCTGATGAACTTCCCGCGCTTCAATAAGATGAAGGGCATGGGCCAGATCGTCAGCTGGTCGATCCGCGACGAGAGTCTTCACTGCGAGGGGATCACCAAGCTCTATCACGCCTTCAACGCCGAGACGGGAGCGGTGACCAAGTCTGTCGCGGACGATATCGTTGACTGCTGCAAGACCGTTGTTGGCATGGAAGACAAGTTCATCGACCTCGCCTTTGAGTCCGGCGATGTGCAGGGCATGACGCCTGCCGACATCAAGGGCTACATCCGCTTCATCGCCGACTGGCGGCTGCGCCAGTTGAACTTGCCAACCGTCTATGGCGTGAAGGAGAATCCGCTGCCTTGGCTGCAGTCGATGCTCAGCGGTGTGGAGCACGCCAACTTCTTCGAAGCCCGCTCAACGGAATACTCTAAGGCTGCCACCAAGGGCCAGTGGCACGGCGACGAAGGTGTCTGGGGCCAGTTCGACACCATGATGGCGCGGCGGACGGAAGCAGACGTGCCAGCGCACTGACGGCCTGAACCGCTATGCCGGTAGAGCCTCGAGCCCTTTCAGGATTCGGGGTGCACAGCTCAGCTTTCATCGGGATGAGCGGGAGGGGGAGCAAGGTGTCCACTGTGACCAAGATTGCCATCGTCACCGGCGCAGGCAGCGGTATTGGCCGGGCCAGTGCGTTGGCCCTGGCCGACATCGGCTTTACCGTCATGCTGGCGGGTCGCCGCCCCGACGCTCTGACGGAGACGGCGGTTATGGCCAAGACCGGGCAGACCCTGATCCCGTTCGCCTGCGACGTTTCTGAACCCGCTGGCGTCGAAGCTCTGTTCGCGGCGACGATGCAGCGGTTCGGGCGGCTGGACTTGCTGTTCAATAATGCTGGCAGCGGTGCTCCCGCGTTGCCGCTGGAGGACCTGCCTTATTCAGATTGGCAGAGGGTCATCGGCGTCAACCTGACCGGGGCCTTTCTCTGCACCCAGGCAGCCATGCGCATCATGCGTGACCAGACCCCGCAGGGCGGCCGCATCATCAACAACGGCTCGATCAGCGCCCATGTTCCGCGGCCAAGATCGGTGGCCTATACCGCCAGCAAACATGCCATCACCGGGCTGACCAAATCGACCTCGCTCGACGGGCGGGACTATGGGGTGCTGTGCGGCCAGATCGACATTGGCAATGCCGAGACGCCGCTGACAGAGCGCATGACCAAGGGTGTGCTGCAGGCCGACATGACCACGGCGGTCGAACCGCTGATGCCGGTGGAGGATGCGGCTGCAGCGGTGGCCTATATGGCGAGTTTGGGGGCCGCCTCAAACGTGCAGTTTTTGACCGTCACCGCGGCCAAGATGAAGTTCATCGCCCGGGGTTGAATTCCCGGAGGGTTCCCATTGGTCTTGCCCAGGGTCTGGAGCCTCGCCAGGGCCTCGGTGCGGGCCAGGATTTCGTTGGATTGGCGCATCTTGCGTGCCCCGGCCCCGAGCAGCTGTTCGGCCTCTAGCTTGGCGCGATGCTCGTTCTCCAGCCGGCACTCCTAAGCCGCCATGCTTGGCTCGGGTTCGCCCAGCTGGCTCTCCCATTTAGCCACCACTGCGCTGGCCACGGAATTGCCGATAACGTTGGTGCCTGACCGCCCCATGTCCAGAAGGTGGTCAACCGCCAGGATCAGCAACAGACCGGATTCCGGCAGGTGAAAGAAGGTCAGGGTGGCGCTGATCACCACGAGCGAGGCCCGCGGAACACCGGCCATGCCTTTGGACGTTACCATCAATAGCAGCAACATTGTGATCTGCTGTCCGATGGTCAGGTGCAGGTTATAGGCTTGGGCGATGAACAGGGTGGCGAAGGTGCAGTACATCATCGACCCGTCCAGATTGAACGAGTAGCCCAGCGGCAGCACGAAGGACACGATGCGGCGACTGATGCCGAAACGCTGCAAAGCCTCCATGGTGCGCGGATAGGCGGCCTCCGAACTGGCCGTCGAAAAGGCCAGCAAGGCGGGGTTCTTTACGGCCTGAAATAGGCTCACGGCGCGGCGGCCCCCGATCACCAGGGCGCAGGCTCCCAGCAGCGCGCCCCAAAGCACGCCCAGTGACAGGTAGAAGCCGCCGACGAACTTGGCGTAATCGAAGATCACGCCCAGACCATTCACGGCCACAGTCGAGGCCAGGGCCGCGAAGATGGCGAGGGGTGCCGTGGTCATCACATAGCCCGTGACCTTCAGCATGATCGCCGTCACCTGTTCGACGAGATCAACGACATGGGGCACCGTACCTGAGAGGGCCGATACAGCGGCCCCAACGAAGATCGAAAACACCACGATCTGCAGGATCTCGTTGCGCGCCATGGAATCGATGATTGAAGTCGGGACCAGATGGGTCAGGAAGTCTTTGAGGGTGAAGGTCGCCGTATCGACGCCTGAGGTCAGGGTCGGGGACGGTGGCGTCAGGTTCATGCCCGTGCCGGGATGCAGCAGATGGACCATGAGCAGGCCGATGGTCAGGGAGACCAGTGAGGCGCTAATGAACCAGCCCATTGTCTTGCCGCCAACGCGGCCGATCTGAGCTGCGCTCTCCATGTGCGCAATACCGCTGACCAGGGTGGCGAACACCAGCGGCGCGATAATCATCCGGATGAGCCGCAGGAACAGGTCGGTGATGATGGAAAGATAGCCTGCCGCGGCTTTCGCGCCCGCTGCGTCGAGGCTCACATTCAAGGCATAGCCCAACAGAACCCCACCGATCATGGCGGCGAGGACGAAGTGCGAAAACTTGAGTTTCATGGCTGGGCCCTGAGGGATGTTGCCGCTCAGCATCGCCTAAGGGTGCCGTCCGCGTCTATCCCAAACCACAGCAACGGAACCTTGGCTTGCCGCAAAGGGCGCAATTGCCGATATAATGCGGCATGACACACGAAGATAACGTTCGCGCCATCGTGGCGCGCCTTTCCGAGGAATACGCCCGCTCCGTAACCAAGCTTCGCGAAGACCTTCGCGCCTATCTCGACAGCGGCAAGACCCCCGACCCAGCCGACCGTCACAACGGGGCCTACGCCTATCCCGAACTTCGGGTTCGTTACATGCCGCGCGGTCGCCAGCCCAAGCTGGCGCGGTCCTATGCCCGCCTGTCCTCGCCGGGTCAGTACATGACGACCGTGACCAAGCCAGACCTGTTCGCGCCGTTCCTGATTGAACAGCTGACACACCTGCTGGAAGACTATGAGGTCGAAATCGAGGTCGCCCGTTCGCGCCAGGAAATCCCTTTCCCCTATGTGCTCGACGCCTCGCTCGACCTGAACCAGGCCGATGTCCGCGCTGAGGACCTGGCCCGCGATTTTCCCGCCACCGACCTCTCGGCTATTGGCGACGAGATTGCCGACGGTGCCTTCGTGCCCGCTATGGAAGAGCCTCGCCCCCTGTCAATGTTCGACGGCCTGCGAACGGATTTCTCGCTAGCCCGCCTGCGCCACTACACCGGCACGCCGGTGGAGCATTTCCAGCAGTATATCCTGTTCACCAACTACAACCGCTATGTCGACGAGTTCGTGCGCTGGGGCTGTTCGGAGCTGTCGCGTGACGGGTCTACCTACACCGGCCTCAGCTGCGCCGGCGGGATAATGGTCACGCCCGAGAGCCCTGAGCCGGAGGTTGCCATCTCAGACAGCGCCTGGCGCAAGCACCAGATGCCAGCCTACCACCTGATGAGGCCGGGTGGTCAGGGGATCACTCTGGTCAATATCGGTGTCGGCCCCTCGAACGCCAAGAATATATGCGACCACCTCGCCGTGTTGCGGCCACAGGCCTGGCTGATGATCGGCCATTGCGGCGGCCTTCGCGACACCCAGACGATTGGCGACTATGTGCTCGCCCACGCCTATCTGCGCGACGACCACGTGCTGGACGACGTGTTGCCGCGCGAGATACCGATTCCCTCAATCGCCGAGGTGCAGCGTGCGCTCTATGACGCCGCCAAGGCGGTCAGCGGCGATGATGGCGAGACGCTCAAGCGCCGCCTGCGCACCGGCACGGTGGTGACCACCGATGATCGTAACTGGGAGCTTCGCCACACCCTGTCGGCCCTGCGTTTCAACCAGAGCCGCGCCGTGGCCGTGGACATGGAAAGCGCCACCATCGCCGCTCAGGGTTACCGCTTCCGCGTGCCCTACGGCACCCTGCTGTGCGTGTCGGACAAGCCGATGCATGGTGAACTGAAGCTACCGGGCCAGGCCAACGCCTTCTACGAGCGGGCCATCAACCAGCATCTGAAGATCGGCATCGCGGCGATCGACCTGCTGCGGGAAGAGGGTGTCCGGCTGCACTCGCGCAAGCTGCGCGCCTTCGACGAACCGCCGTTCCGCTGAGGGGCCGCGTGTGCGCCGAGTTGCGATTTTCACCGCGCCATCCTGGCGCGATCCGGTCGAGGCATTATCGCCCTTCGCCGAGGAGTCGCAGGCTATGCTGCTGCATTCCGGTGCAGCAGGGTGGTCCTACCTGCTGCGCCAACCCGTGGCCCTGTTCGATCCGACGGTTGCCGATCCCTTCGCCGCCCTCGCCGCCCTGATCGGCCCTGCAATGCCCGTCGCAGCGCATGGACCACCGTTCCAGGGCGGGGTCGCAGGCGTGGCTTCGTATGAATTGGCCGCGCGGATTGAGCCTTTGACCCTGGGCCGCACCGCCTGGCCCGATCTGCACGCGGGATATTACAACGCCCTGCTGGCCTTCGACGGACCCGGTCGTAATGTGCTGGCTGTCGGGCGGGGCGAGGATGACGCGACGGCGACGGCGGCGGCGCAGCGGGCGCTGTCCTGGCTCGACGTTCCGTCACGCCCGCCCGCGGCGGGCCGACTGGCTGAAGGGTTCGAAGCGGCGGCAGCCGCGCCCTATGAGGCCGCCGTGCGCCAGGTAACCGGCCGGATCGCCGACGGCGAGATCTTCCAGGCCAATATCGCCCGCGCCTGGCGCGGCGCGCTGGTGCGCGGGGTATCGCCCTTCGACCTGTTCGCGCGCCTAGCCCGGCAGAGCCCGGCGCCGTTCTCGGCCTATCTGCGACTGGAAGATCGCGCCGTCGTTTCGAACTCGCCGGAACGATTCCTTCGCATTGACGGCGACGGCGGGGTGACGAGCGAACCGATCAAGGGCACCCGCCCGCGCGGTTCCACGCCCAAGGCCGACGCCGCCCTGGCCGCCGACCTGCGCGCGAGTGTGAAGGATCGGGCCGAGAATTTGATGATCGTTGATCTGATGCGCAACGACATCTCGCGCGTCTGTGCGCCGGGCAGCGTCACGGCACCGGTCCTGTTCGCGCTGCACAGCTTCGCCAATGTGCACCATCTGATTTCCACCGTGCAGGGGCGGTTGACCGGCGGCGCAGGCGCGGCGGCGCTGCTCAAGGCGACCTTCCCGCCAGGCTCGATCACCGGTGCCCCGAAGATCCAGGCCATGAAATTGATCGCAGACCTTGAGGCACCGCGCGGCCCCTATTGTGGCTGCTTGTTCTGGGCCGGCGCGGACGGGCAGTTCGACTCCAGCGTGCTGATCCGAACTGTGCTGCTGGAGCGGACTTTGGGCGGCTGGTCGATTGAGGCCCGCGCCGGGGCCGGGATCGTCGCCGACAGTGACCCATCATCGGAACGTGCCGAGACTGAAGACAAAATGGCGGCCATCGCCTGTGCCCTGTTGGAGGCCCACGGATGATCGAGGAAACAGATCGCGGTTTCACCCTTGGTGATGGGCTGTTCGAGACGGTGCGGGTCGGGATTTTTGATGGCGATCCGCAGGATCGACTGCAGCCGCACTTTGATCGCATGTCGGCGGGATGCAGGGTCCTTAGGTTGCCCGAGCCGCACTGGGATGACCTTTATCCCGAAATACTAAGCGTTCT
>CAISYT010000031.1 GCA_903889785.1 uncultured Caulobacterales bacterium | reverse complement strand
GCGGCTCATGCTCTCGACCCCGCCGGCGATGACCAGATCGAGGTCGCCAGCCTTGATGGCCCGGGCAGCACCCGCCAGGGCGTCCAAGCCCGAACCGCACAGGCGATTTGTGGTCGAGCCACTGGCCGTGACCGGCAGGCCCGAAAGCAGGGCCGCCATCCGCGCGACGTTGCGGTTATCTTCGCCCGCCTGGTTGGCGCAGCCGAAAATCACGTCATCCAGCTGATCCCAGTCGATACCGGGATTGCGCGCCATCAGGGCCTGAATCGGTATGGCGGCCAGGTCGTCGGCGCGAACGCTCGCTAGGGCACCACCATAACGGCCGATTGGGGTACGCACGGCGTCACAGATGAAGGCTTGGTTCGACATATCAGGGCTTATCCTTGGGTATTAAATCGGGGCGCACGTTTTTCGAGAAAGGCGCGAGCCCCTTCACGCTGGTCCGGGGTGGCAATCAGAGACAGAAACCAGCGCCGCTCGGCTGCGAGAGCCTCAGCGAGCATGGCCCCGTCGCCCTCCTCGGCTGCCGCTTTTATGGCGCGCGCCGCGCCCGCGGGGAAGGCCGCGATCGTGGCTGCAAGCGATAATGCGCGCGGTACCACCTCTACGTCGGGGCATGTCTCGCTGACGAGTCCCCAGTCGGCGGCCTGACGCCCGCTGATCGTTTCAGCGGCCAGGACCAGCAGCATCGTCCGCGGACGGCCAACGCGGCGGATCAAGCGCGCCAGCCCGCCGGCACCCGGCATGACGCCAACCTTGATCTCGGGTTGACCGAACAGAGCCCCTTCACCGGCGATGATGATGTCGCAGGCCATGGCAAGTTCGCAGCCACCGCCAAGCGCATAGCCGCGCACCGCCGCAATCAGTGGCTTTTCAAACCCGCGCAGCCGCTCCCAGATGAGGTGCCCCCGGCCGGCAGCCATCGACTCTGGCGTCGCCTCGGCCATAGCCCTCAAATCCGCACCCGCGACAAAGGCACGATCATCTCCGGTCAACACCGCGGCGCGCACCGAAGGGTCGGCGGCCAGGGCCTCAAGTCGCTCGCAGATCGCGTCACGCAAATCCTGGTTGAGCGCGTTGAGTGCCTGCGGCCGGTTCAGCGTCAGCAGAGCGACACCATCAGCAGGGCGGGTCAACAGAACGAGGTCATGCATCGTTGTCGTCATCATACCGATCTAACACGCGTTCGGTTTATGCCAATCCAGCGCTGCCAGCGCCTTGCGGCAGCGTCGATCCGCTGACCGAACCCGACGCAGGACAAATGCTGCTTACTTGCCCAGCACGGGCGCATGACGGGTGTCGCCAAAGCCCTCGTTAATCCAGTCCAGGATCTCCTTGCCGAAATAGTCGTCGGCCGTGTTGATATGGGCGTAGCCGCCGCCGTGGTTGTAATATTTGAGCTGCATCAGCCGAGGACAACGACCGCCATCTCGATAGCAGAGCGCGGTAAACAGCTCGCCGGTCGTCCCCGCCAAATTCAGCTGGTCGAACTCAGACTGCGCCAGCATCACCGGCACGCGGCTTTCGTTGACGTGGTTGACCACCGAGCGGGAGGGCCAAAGCGCATGGTCAGCGCCGAAGTATTGGGTCACGCCGCCGGCCATGGTCGGATCATCCGGGTCCGGATGCAGGTTGTAGCGACCGCTGAGCAGGATGGCCCCAAGAACGCCCGGGCCGGTCGACGGCTGCACACGGCGATCAAAGACATAGTGCGCCACATGGCTCGCACCAGCCGAGTGGGCAAAGAGATAGATGCGGTTGGGATCGCCGCCATAGGCCTTGGCGTTCTGCTTTACCCATTTGACGACATCGCGCACGTCCTCGCCGCCGGACGGCCAATGGGAGTCAGGTGCCAGCCGATAGTCGGCATTGATGGCTAGGAAGCCGTTTCGGTTGAAGAAATACATGATGTTGGCGTGCATGTTCGGGCTGACGTCGCGCGCGCTGCCGACGTAGCCCCCGCCATGGAAATAGACCAGGATCGGCAGGTTGGCCTTACCCTCGG
>CAISYT010000030.1 GCA_903889785.1 uncultured Caulobacterales bacterium | reverse complement strand
GCGCCAGGCGCTGGCCTGGAAGCGACATCAAAACTGCACCGCATGGATTTGGCTGTTGCCAAGACCGAACTAACGGCGGCCGGCTTCAAGGTGGATGGAGAGTCCGACCTCCTGCACAACGCATCTGACGACCGCGCCAAGAGCAATAGCGAGCAGGGTCACTTTGTGACCGAGCGCTTCATGCTGCGCGTCAAGCGCCCCTAGACCACGGGGGATGCGAACCGCGGGATAGCGATGGGGCGGCTGGGCTTGGTTGTTCAGCACGCCAGATTGGCCTGTTTTCCAACACCGAAGCCGGAAAATGCCAAGAGCGCAGGCGCTGGACTTCAGGGCGCGCGCGCTGTGTCTAATCCGCTTCCTGCTGGTGAAGCAGCCTTCGATCTCGGCGCTACGCCAGCCCCTCGAACCAACCCTGCAGGTCTTGCGCCTGTCGGTGGTGGTCGGCGATCCGGGCGACAGCTTCTTCGTCCATGCCCCAGGCCTCGATCTGAGCGATCTCGTCCAGGCGGGATAGGTCGAGCGCGGTTGCCCCATCAAGGCGACCGCGCTGCAATGCCAGCGCCAGGATGGCCGAGCCGAATAGGGCAGTTGCCTCGGCCAGGGCAGTAAGGGCCATGTCGTCGGCGGCGAGGGCCAGGTCGCGCACGGCGTCCAGCGTCTCATCCCGCTGTGGCAAGTGCACGATGCCGCGGGTCTGAACAAAGCTAAGGTTCAGGTCTTTCTCGGCCCAGTTCAGTATGGGCAACCAGGCCTTGCCCTGCCGTTCCACCAGGCTTGCCGGTGCCTCGGCCATGTAACAGAGCACATCGCTGCCGGCATAGCGGGCGATCTCGTCGGCCACCTGCACCCGCGAGGGCGGAACCTGGTCGATCGCCGTAAAGGCCCGACGCGTGGCGGTCATACCGCTCAGCAGGATGGTCTCGCCCTGCCCTTCCCATTCGGCCGCGACGCGCCTAGCCAGGGCGAACGTCGGCAGCACCAACGGGGCCAACCGGGGCGATTTTGGAACCCGGCCATCCAAACGTACAGCGAACCCACCCTGGGCGGGGCTGATATCGACGGCATTATAAAACCGCTTCGGCGCTGCGTCGAAACCCGCCGCCACTAGTCGCGCCTGCGTTTCGGAATATGCGGGAACGGGTCAAACTCGGCCTCGGACTCCTCGAAGCCAAAATGCCGGAAGCCCGCCTTAAGCTCGGCGCTGATTGGGGCCGAGAGCGAAAGCGTGCCGTGGCTTGGGTGGGGCAACACCAGACTGCGGGCATGGAGCTGGAGTTTCAGCCCGCCTGATAGCTCGTCAGAGGCTTCGTCGCCGTATTTTGGATCGCCCAGAATAGCGTGGCCGATAGCCAGCATGTGGGCGCGCAACTGATGGGTGCGGCCAGTGTTTGGGCGTAGCCCCATCCAAGCTGCGCGGGCACCGGCGCGTGAAATAGTGACATAGACCGTCTCGGCCGGATCAGCTCGCGGGTCCTTGGGGTCGGCTGGCACAACCATCTCGCGGTCGTTGATGCCCTCCTTGACCAGGGGAATTTCGATAATGCCCTGGGCGGGCTTGGGGTTGCCGGCCACGATGGCCCAATAAGTCTTCTGCGCCCGGCGCTTGGCGAAAGCACCCGACAGTTTGGCGGCAGCGGCGGGCGTCTTGCCCAGGACCAGGACGCCGGAGGTATCGCGGTCCAGCCTGTGCACCAACCGGGGACGATGGAGCCCCTCGCCCCAGGCGCTCAGCAGGCGGTCAATGTGTTTGTTGGTCTTGGTGCCGCCCTGCACGGCCAGGCCAGAGGGCTTGTTTAGAGCCAGCACCTCGGCATCTTCGTAGATCACCAATGACTTGGCATAGGCGATATCAGAATTGGTGAGGATGGCTTCCCGCTCAGCCTTGTCGTCCTTGTCCTCAGCATCGGGAAGCGGCGGCACGCGGATCACCATGCCGGTGGAGACCCGGGTGTCCGGCTTGGCGCGCGAGCCATCAACGCGGATCTGGCCAGAGCGGAACAGCTTATTGAGCGCGACGTGGTTGATATGCGGCCAGCGCCGCTTGAACCAGCGGTCAAGGCGCGAAGCGTCCTCGCCCGCGTCGACCGTGAGCAGCTTGACCTCGCGGCTCATGCTAGCAGTCGCCGCGTCAGCATCAGGCCGGCGAACAGAGCCAGGATCGACAGGATCACCGAGGCGGTCATGTAAATTCCTGCCTGACCATAGGCCCGCCGCTCAATCATCAGCGCGGTTTCCAGTGAAAAGGACGAGAAGGTGGTAAAGCCGCCCAGCACGCCCACGCCGAGTAATAGGCGCCAGCGCTCAGAGTCTAGCCCGCCGCGATGCGCCATGACACCGACCAGTACGCCCATGACGAGGCTGCCAAAGACGTTGGCCGCGAACGTTCCATAGGGCCAGCTGGAGCAAAACAGGCGCGAGGTCTGCAAACCGAGTAGATAGCGGGCGCAGGCGCCGAACGCGCCTCCCATGGCGACCAGAATTAGGTTGATCATGCGCCGCTTATGCGCGCGCGGGCGGCGAAGGCCAAGAGTTTAGGACAAGGAAGGCGCAGGAGCGGCCAGGCCTGCCAGTGTCAGAATTCCCGCGATATCCGACGGTAGCGGGGCCTCAACATAGGTTTTGGCCCCACCGACGGGATGCGGAAATCCCAGGCGGGCAGCATGCAGCATAAGGCGCGGGACCGGTTCTCCATCAAGCATCAGGGCCCCGCCATAGCGGACATCTCCCAGGATTGGGCGGCCAATTGAGGCAAGGTGAGCTCGCAATTGGTGCATGCGTCCGGTCTGAGGCGAGAGTTCTACCAGCGCGGCCGTGTCGTTAGCCGCCAGGGTACGATAGCGGGTGACAGCAGGCTCGGCGTCTGGGTGATCCGGCTCACAGACCTTCATGTTCACGTCGCGGCCGATGGAATGGCGGCGCAACGCAACGTCGATAACCCCGCCCTTAGGGTCGGGCGGCGCGGCCAGCGCGGCGAGGTAGGTCTTGCGAAACCGGTGCGCCACCAGGGCCTTGCCCAGGGTTGCCGCCGCCGGCTTTGTCTTGGCCGTGAGGATCACGCCGGAGGTATCGCGGTCCAGCCGGTGAATCAGGCGCGGGCGGGCGTGCCCCGGCCTGGCGAAGGCCCACAACAGGTCGTCCAGCGTATGGGCGGCGATGCGCCCGCCCTGGCTCGACAGACCCGCCGGCTTATCAAAGGCGATGACACATGCGTCCTCAAAAATCACCCGCGAGCGGATAAAAACGATTTCTTCGGCGGAGAGTTGGGCGGGCGTCTGTTGCGGCTTCACAGGCTTGATCTAACCGACCCATCGTCGTCCCGCCACTGGGTTACGGCCGGTTAAGGCTTAACCTCAGTCATACGCGATCCAAAATATTGTTACCTATACAGTAACCTTATTCAATTTTAACTAAATTCAATAATGTTTTTCATTTTCTGTGGCCTATAAATCAATATTAAATCCCGTTCTTTCTACAAAGGTGATCTTGTCGTCTAATCTGAGCGAAGCCTGTGAACCTCCCCCAGCTCTCATTTCGCCCAGATCGTTTCCGTGGGCTCAGATTCCTGATCGTCCAAGATAATCATTCCATCGCACGGCTGGTCTCCGACATCCTTCAGGCGGCCGGAGCGAGAGACTCCTTCGTCGCACAGAACGGGAAAAGCGCGATCGAGTTGCTAGCCTCACGCCAGCCAGACATCATCATCGCAGACTGGAAAATGCCGGTGATGGACGGG
>CAISYT010000029.1 GCA_903889785.1 uncultured Caulobacterales bacterium | reverse complement strand
GTGGCAAACAGCACCAGGCCACCTACAATTCCAAGCTCGAGCGTATTTTCAAGAAAGCTATTATGTGCGGCATCAACAATGGTGGTTAGATTGCTCTGGTCATACATTCGGTAAACGGATTTGAAGCTTCCAAGCCCATAGCCCAACCAAGGTGATGCTGCTATGGCATCCAAAGAGTTTTCGTAAATCACGATGCGCTGATCGGCACCGAGCTCGTTCTGGTCGACTCGATCGAGGAGCCGAGCGAGACCAGGGCCGAATAGAGCGATGACCGCTAACGCTGTTCCCAGAACAATCACGAATATGAAACTTGCCTTGGGCCTGCTCTGCCTCAAGAGTGCCGCCACCAGGGCGATGAATCCGAAGGCCGCCGCCACGAACCCACCGCGCGAAATGCTCATGATCAACGCTGCAGCGAGAACAAGGCCGGAAACAACTACATACCAGTATTTCGCAACAACCATTTCCAGGAACCGACGTAGCTTTTCTTGTCTTGGCGTCTCCAGGCGCCATAGACCGCGGGTCTCGCCGACCAGAAAACCGGCGGCACAGACGAGGCCAATTCCGGCCAGGCTGGAAAGATGGTTTGGATTTACGAAAGGTATGGCCAGACGACTACCGAACGAGGAGGCCTGTCTCGAACCATGGGCACTGAACCACAAGAAATCATCCCAGCCCATCAGCCACGACATCATTCCGATTGCCGCGGTCGCACCGCTGGCGACAGCAATGCCTCCGAGACCAAATTTCGCCAAGCCGCGATCATGACCAGTTTGAAAAGCGAGCCAGAAGATAGCCGCATAACTGGTCAATCGCAGTAGAATGTGCAACCCCGCTTGAGGATCAACAGCGATCCTGCTGGGGCCGGGCGCCGGCAATGCCTCGGCGGCGATCATCCATATGGGGTGGTGCCATGCCATCGGAGCAAAGCTGCTGATCTGAAACAGGGCCCAGCTAGCAACGAGCAAGTAACCGACAAGGCTCCATTTGAGCCAACGCGGGACATGGACCGTGCGCTTCCCGCGTATAGCGACCTCCGCACCCCAGGCAACCAGCAAGCCACCCGTTATAATGACCATCAGGCTCCAGGCCCAAGGCTGCACCGATCCGAACGGTAACGGCATCCAACACACAAGGATAAGCAGCGGCGCGAATATCCAGTTCATGCGTTGCAACGACAATTCCTCTTGCTCATCGCCCGTCTCCCCAGCATACGCCAAAGCGCCCCGTGTTCGCAGCGCTTTTAAGCTCCGATAGGCACTTTCAACGTTGCACCGGTGTTGACCGCCCCCTGCGGGGGGCGTCCAGTCGCGGCATCAAGCCATGCGACCCTCACGGCACCAAGTGCTGACACGGGTTTGGTGAATAGGTCCGCGATGCTCGATAGAGCGCCCTCCAAGCAGGAATGAAGTACTGAATGCGCCATCAGCGCATCACAGGGGCCATTACGGAACAGCAAGGTGACTGGCGTGGCGGCTCGCCAACCTCCATGGGCAGAACCCAACTTCCGCCGTGTCCCTGAGCCTGTCAAAGGGCGTTGCATCAGCGTTCGTGCAGGGCCCTTTGACAGGCTCAGGGATACGGATACAGGAGTGTTCCGCATCAAACCCTGATTTCCCGCTGTTCCGCGATGAACCACGAAAAGGGCCTCCGCCCAACCGGGAGGAGGCCCTTCCAGGCATGGGCCGCGATCAGGCTTGTCAGGCGATGCCGAGCGCCTTGTAGATCGCCATGGTCTTGTCGATCTGGCTCTTGGCCTCGCGGCTGAACTCGGCCTTGTTCTCCGCCGGGTCGCTGATGGCGACGCCGTCGCGGGCCATGCGCTTGCCCTGGGCGGTGAACTGGCCGTAGGCGAAGTCGATGCAGGCCGTGTCTGTGGTGTGGCCGTTCTCGCGCCCCAGCAGCAGCAACTGGCCGATATTGTTGACGTGCACGCCGCCGCCGGTGACCGGGCTGGCCAGGTAGTTGACCTGCCGGCCGGACGGCGCCATGGCGAGGATCTTGCTGTTGAGCGCCTGGGTCTTGGGCCGCACGGCGTCGACCGTCCCGGCCGGATGGGCCGGCGACACGTCGCCCTTGCCGACCAGCACGAGGGCGGCCTGGACCACCTGGTTGAACGACTTGCCGGT
>CAISYT010000028.1 GCA_903889785.1 uncultured Caulobacterales bacterium | reverse complement strand
GGCACCGGCTGCGGCGCGGGCCAGGTCGCCGGCGCTCTTATTCTGGTCCGCCAGGAAGGCAAAATCGCGCGACAGCGGCATCAGTGATGAGCCATCGAAGGCCGGCTTGGTCTTTACAGCCCGGTGCTTTGGCGGTGGCACGTTGTCGAGCGTGATCTCAAAGCCATAGACGGGGCCGTCCACGTCCAGGGCCTTGAGCGCGGACGGATGCAGTTCCCCGAACGTTGCCACAACGGTCTTGGGCCCCAGCTGTAGGCTGGCGCTGCGGCCGGGGTGCCACCAGGCACCGGCCGAGCCCTGCACGGTTTGCAGGCTGCCAAGCGGTGCGCCGATCTCTTCCAACAGGTCCAGTAGGTCGCCCTTGAGGGCAAACAGCGGGTCTGCCGGCTTACCGCCCCAATCGCGGGCAGGATGGCTGCTGAGCACCGCGCCAATAGCGGTGCGTTGGTCGTTGGGTCCGTCGCCCAGATAGACCGGGCCGATCTCGTAAAGCGCCGCATCTGCGAAACCCCGGTTGGCGTTACGCCCCGCCGCTTCGATCAGGTTGGGCAGGATCGAGGGCCGCATACAGTCCAGTTCGGCGGCGATCGGATTGGCCAGCACAAGCTCAGCCTCACCGCCTCCAAACAGGGCTGCGGTGCTCTGTTTGGTGAAGGACCAGGTTAGGGCCTCGTGATAGCCGGCGGCGGCCAGGGCGCGGCGCGCGATGCGAACGCGGGCCTGGAGTGGGTTCAAAATACCGCCGGGTGGGCGCTCCACATCGGGCAATGGGGTAGAGGGCAGGGCGTCGAAGCCAGCGATGCGTGCCACTTCCTCGACCAGATCCGCCTTGCCGCCGACATCGCGCCTCCAGGTCGGCGGGGTAATTTTGTTGCCTTTGGAGTCGAAGCCAAGCGCGCTCAAGATTTCCAGGGCACGGCCGTAAGGCAGGTCCAGCCCTGCCAGCTGCTTCACATAGGCAGGATCAAACTCGAATCCCGCTGGCGGTGCCGGCGGTTGGCCCGCGATCACCACGTCCGACGGCTCGCCGCCACAGAAGTCCAGGATCAGCTTTGTAGCCAGCTCAAGCCCATCGAGGCAGGACTGCGGATCGACGCCACGGGCAAAGCGGTATTGGGCGTCTGAACTGATGCCGGTGGTACGGCCGGTCTGGGCGGTGCGGATCGGATCGAACCATGCACTCTCCACAAAGACGGTTGTTGTGGTTTCGGAACAGCCGGTGCTGGCACCGCCCATCACCCCGCCCAGGCCAACCGGGCGCTCGCCCTCGGCATCGGCGATGACGCACATCTGCGCCCCGAGGTCATAGGTCTTGCCGTCGAGCGCAATCAGCTGTTCGTCACCGTGGTCGCTATGATGGCCCAGCCGCGCCTCGATGGTCGTGCCGACCAGTAGCGCCGCATCATAGACATGCAGCGGGCGGCAACGGTCCAGGCTGATCAGGTTGGTAGCATCGACCAGGGCGTTGATCGGGCGCAGCCCCACGGCCCGCAGTCGCGCCTGCAACCACTCGGGCGAGGGGCCGTTGCTGACGCCTCGGATCAGTCGTCCAGCAAACACCGGACAGGCATCGCCATCCACCTTGACCGTGATAGGGCAGGGGAACGTGCCAGCCACCGGCGCGATCGGCTTTTCGATGAAATTGCCAACCCCAGCAGCGGCAAGGTCGCGGGCGATACCGTGCACGCCCAGCCAGTCGGGCCTGTTGGGCGTAACCTCGAAATCGATCACGGCTTCCAGGCCCAGAGCCTTGGCGACGCTCGCACCGACTTTCAAGGTGTCAGGCAGGTCCATGATGCCGTCAGACTCGCTGGCGGTTTCCAGCTCCGAGGCCGAACACAGCATACCCATAGAGACCACACCACGGACCGGCTTCTCGACCAGGGTGACGCCCAGCCCCGGCACATAGGCCCCAATCGGAGCATAGATCGTGGTCAGGCCCGCCCGCGCATTGGGGGCACCGCAGACGATTTCCTTGCGGCCGTCGATGGTGTCGACCTGACAGACCCGCAGCCGGTCGGCATTCGGGTGCGGCACGGCTTCAATGATCTTGGCCACGCTGAAGGCCGCCAGCTTGGCCGCCGGGTCGGTGACATGCTCGACCTCAAGACCCGCCATGGTCATGGCGTTGACAACCTCACCGGCGCTGGCCGGGGTGTCGAGATGATCTTTGAGCCAGGAAAGGGTGAACTTCATCGCCGCGCTCCCTAGCTCAGTCCCGAGGCCGGGTTCGGCGCGGCGAAGGCCGAGAAGCCATAGTGCGCCAGCCAGCGGGTATCGCCCGCGAACATCTCGCGCAGATCGCTCATGCCGTATTTGAGCATGGCCAGGCGGTCGACGCCCATACCAAAGGCGAAGCCCTGGTATTCATCCGGGTCGATGCCACAGGCGCGCAGCACATTGGGGTGCACCATGCCGCAGCCCAGGATTTCCAGCCAGTCAGCGCCCTGGCCGATCTTCAGTTCACCGCCAGAACGGTCACAGCCGACATCCATCTCCGCGCTCGGCTCGGTGAAGGGGAAGTGGTGCGGGCGGAAGCGCGTGGTCACGGCGCTGGTCTCGAAATAGCGGCCGATGAAACTGTTCAGGGTCCATTTCAGGTGGCCCATATGGATGCCACGGTCGATTACCAGACCTTCGATCTGATGGAACATCGGCGTGTGCGTGGCGTCGCTGTCGCAGCGATAGGTCCGGCCAGGCGCGACGATACGGATGGGCGGTTTCTGGCTCAGCATGGTACGTACCTGCACGGGGCTGGTGTGGGTGCGCAGTAGCATCCGCTCTCCGTCTGTCTTCGGGTTGAAGAAGAAGGTGTCGTGCATCTCCCGCGCCGGGTGCTTGGGCGGGAAGTTCAGGGCGGTAAAGTTGTGGAAGTCGTCCTCGATGTCCGGGCCCTCGGCCACTGCGAAACCCATCTCGGCGAAGATTGAGATGATCTCGTCCATGGCCTGCATGGTCGGGTGTACCGATCCCTTTCGGCGCGGTGGCGCGGGCAGAGAGAGGTCCACCGCTTCGGCCGCGAGGCGGGCGTCGAGCTTGGCGGTTTCCAGGGCGGCCTTGGCGCTCGCAATCGTAGCGGCAACCCGATCGCGCAGGCCGTTGATCGCCGGCCCCTGAACCTGGCGGTCTTCCGTGTTCATCCCGCCCAGCGACTTGAGCAATGTGCTGACCGCGCCGGTCTTGCCCAGGGCGGCAACGCGCACCGCTTCAAGCGCGGCAGGATCAGCGGCAGCCGCGATCTGTGCGGTCAGGTCAGCTTCGAGGGCGATCAGGTCTGTCATGGCGAAAAGGCTCTAGGCGGTTTTGGTGCTGGTTGGAACTTGCCAGGCAGTAAAAAGCCCCCCGGCTCGTACCGAGGGGCTTGATGGTCTTCGGATCAAAGACCCAAAAGCTTAAGCCAGGGCGGCGCGGACCTTGTCGGCGACGGCCTTAAACGCGGCGGGATCGGCGCCGGCGATGTCGGCGAGAACCTTGCGGTCCATGATGATCCCGGCCTTGTCCAGGCCATGAATAAACTGGCTGTAGGTATAGCCTTCCAGACGGGCCGCGGCGTTGATGCGCTGGATCCACAGGGCGCGGAAGGCGCGCTTGCGGACCTTGCGGTCGCGGTAGGCGTACTGGCCGGCCTTGTCCACCGCGGCCTTGGCCGTACGGATGGTGTTCTTGCGGCGGCCGTAGAAGCCCTTGGCCTGCTCTAGAACTTTTTTGTGCTTGGCGTGGGCGGTGACGCCCCGTTTAACGCGTGCCATCTGTCATCCCCCTCTTACAAGCCGTACGGCAGGTAGGATTTGATCGTCTTCGAATCCGAAGCGCTCATCACCTTGGTGCCGCGGTTTTGGCGGATGTACTTGGCGTTATGGCTGATCAGGCGGTGGCGCTTGCCGGCGACGCCCGCCTTCAGCTTACCAGTCGCCGTTATCTTGAAGCGTTTTTTCGCTCCAGACTTGGTCTTCAACTTGGGCATTTTGCTGCGAGGCTTTGCAGCCCCGTCCTCTAGTGAGTGCATAAGAAACCGCCAAGGCATGCCTTTGGCCCGGCGGTTCGCGAAGGCACCGTGTATAGGGGAAAGGCCTGCGAAACGCAAGGACGGCGAATTCTAAGACGCCGCGCACCCGGTCCACGTCCGGTGTCCCGCCTGACGGGGGCACCGGTCGAGGCGCATATTACTTGGGGGCCAGCACCATAACCATCTGGCGGCCTTCCATCTTCGGCTCGTGCTCGACCTTGGCTACACTGTCGAAGTCGGCCTTGACCTGCTGTAGCAGGCGCATGCCCAGTTCGGGGTGAGCCATCTCGCGGCCGCGGAAGCGCATGGTGACTTTCACCTTGTCACCTTCCTCGAAGAAGCGGTGCATGGCCTTGGCCTTGACCTCATAGTCGTGGACATCGATCTGCGGACGCAGCTTGATCTCCTTGATTTCCACAACCTTCTGGCGCTTGCGCGCCTCGTTCTTCTTCTTCTGTTCCTGGAACTTGTACTTGCCGTAGTCGAGGATCTTGACCACCGGCGGATCGGCATTGGGCACGATCTCAACCAGATCGAGGCCGGCTTCTTCAGCCGCTTCCAGAGCCGACGAGACGGGCATCACGCCTTGCTTTTCGCCGTTCTGGTCGATCAGCAGGACCTTGGGGACTCGGATCTCGTCGTTAATGCGCGGACCGTCCTTGACGGGGGGCGCTTGCATGGGGCGGCGAATGGGCAGGGCTCCGTGGTGGTTGCGTAGGGTTGCGATATATGACCGCGCCGCCGCCGACTATCAAGCGCCGCCGCAGGGCTTAGCGGGCAATATGGGCTTTATTTGCCTCCCCCTGTGGCGCCGCAGCCGAAGGTGGACCTCAGTTTGTGGGCGCAGGGCACCGCAAACGCCCGCCTAAAGGCCCCAGGCCCGCCGGATTTAGCGTCCCTGAAGCAGCGATTGCGCCGCGCGTAGCACCATATCGACGGGCAAATCGGCCAGATCTGGGGATTGCAGCACCGTTGCATGGCCGCGCGGCCCGCAAAGGGCGGGGTCGGAGGCGTTTGAAAACAGCGCCAGGGTTGGGGCACCGGCAGCAGCAATCAGATGCAACGGACCTGTGTCATTGCCCACGGCGATGGCGGCGCGCGCGCCCAGCACAGCGATCTGAGCGAAGTCGGTGCGGCCCGTCAGGTCACGGACCGATGGATTGAACTTCTGCATAGCGCGGGCCAGGGCACTTTCTTGCGGCCCTCCGACGACGACGACATCCAGGCCCATCGCGCGGAACGACGCCGCTAACTGACCGAACATTTCTGCCGGCCAGCGTTTTTCTGGCCGCTTGGCCGAGGCTCCAGGGACGAACAACGCATAGGGCCGGGGTGCCGGGGCACCGGCCATCGGGCGCGGTTCTTTGAATTGGCACAGGATCCAGGAAAGGTCTGGTGGCGGTGCCGATCCCGGCTCAGTCGGGGCGTCTGGCCAAATTCCCGCGACTTGCAACTGATCCGCCTGGCGCTCCAGGGTGTGCATGCTGTTCCGGTTCTTGTTCAGGTGCCGGTGGCTGGCGCCCACTGCTATGCCCGACCACTGTGGCGGGAAGGGACCCAGCGCCGCGCGCAGGCTACCGGACCGGCTTGAGGTCTGCAGATCGTACACCCGGTCGTAATGGGCCTGGCGCAGCCGCCGCACCAGGGTGAGCCAATCGCCGAAGGTCTCGGGCCGTCCATCGACCTCCACCGCGTTGAAATAGGGCGACAGCTTCGCCAGGGCCTCATAGGCGGGTGCGGTCAGTAGGGTGATTTGCGCGCCGGGATGGGCTTGGCGAATCTGTTTCATTGCCGCCAGCGCCAGGACGAAATCGCCCAGGGCTCCAAGCTTGATGACAAGAATCTTGCGGATCGGCCGGCTCATGCCACCGCACCCCGGCGCGCCTGACGTTTGGCGAGCACCGCCGCATAAACCGCCAGGGTGGCCTCACACATGCTCTCAACCGAATAGAGCTGCTGCGCGCGCATCTGGCCGGCCTCGCCCATGGTTCTACGGCGTTCGGTACTCGCCTCTATCGCGATCTGCAGGGCGTCGGCCCAGGCGATGGCGTCGCCCGGCTTGACCAGCCAGCCGGTCTCGCCCTGAACCACCGTTTCCCGTGCCGCGCCATGGTCGGAGGCCAACACCGCTCGGCCCATAACCTGTGGCTCCACCGCCGTGCGGCCGAAAGCTTCCGGCTCCAGTGACGGTGCCACCGCGAGATCACACAGGGCATAGGCCGCGGGCATGTCGTCACAGTGGCCGACGATCCGCACCTGGCTGCCCACGCCACGTTTGGCGATCTCATGGTCCAACTCAGTGCGATAGCCGGAGCGGCCTTGGTCATCCCCCGCCAGAATGATCACAAATTGGTCGAGGCCGCGGGCGCGCAGAATTTCCGCTGCCTCAAGCATAAGGCTCTGGCCCTTCCAGCGGGTCAGGCGTCCAGCCAACAGGATTACCGCACTGCGATGGTCGGCGGGCAACTGCCAGGCGGAACGCAGGGCCTCCAGTCTTGCCGCAGTGATCAGGCTGGGGGCGAAATGTTTGAGGTCGATACCGCGCGGGATGGCCACGACTTTTTCGGGATCGATGCCGTGCTCGCGGATCACATGGTTGCGGGTGAATTCGCTGTTGGCGATGACCATGTCTCCGCGAGTCATCACCGCATTATACCAGCGCTTGAGCGCCGATTTGGCGTTGTAGACCCCGTGATAGGTCGCCACGAAAGGGATTTTCTGGATGCGTGCGGCCCATAGGGCGCTGAACGCTGGCGCGCGCGAACGGGCGTGAACGATGCTGACGCGTTCGCGCTTAATCAGGTCCGACAGCCGGGCGGCGTTACCCAGCATCACCAGCGGATTCTTCGACTGTGTCGGCATCTGTGCCAGGTGCCCGCCCTCGGCCTCCAGTCGGGCCGCCATACGGCCACCGCGCGAGGCGACGACGCACTTTCCCCCGGCATCGACCACCGCGTGCGCGACATCAACCGTCGTCTGCTCGGCCCCGCCCGTTTCGAGTTCGGGCGTTACCTGCAAAAGGGTAAATTCTGGCGGAAGTCGGCTCACGGTTCTCCCATAGCGTTGATGCGAGACGGTAAACAGCGGTTTGGCGAACGAAATGACGACAGTCCATAACGGTTGAAGTTCCAGGCCCGCAGCTTAGCCTCAGGTGCATGACACATGACTTGCAATTCCTCGATCTTCCCGGCGGCAAGATCGCCTATCGTGCCGTAACCGGCTGCGGGCCGACGGTGCTTTGGCTTGGCGGATTTGGTTCCGACCTAGAGGGGACGAAGGCGCAGGTCCTGAGCGATTGGGCCCAGGCGCAGGGGCGGGCCTTCATTCGCTTCGACTATTTTGGTCATGGGCGCAGCGAGGGCCGTTTCGTTGACGGGACGATCAGCCGTTGGCGCGAAGACGCCCTGCACGTGATCGATACTCTGACCGACGGTCCTCTGATCCTGGTCGGGTCCTCCATGGGTGCCTGGATTGCCTGCCTTGCAGCGGTCGTGCGCAGCGCGCGTGTTGCCGGCATGGTGCTGATCGCCCCGGCGGCGGATTTTACCAGCGCCCTGGTCGAGCCGCAGCTCTCGCCTGATGCCCGCCACGTCCTGGCACGCGATGGCGTATGGCTGCGTCCGTCGGATTATGGCGATCCTCAGCCGATCAGCCGGGCGCTGCTGGAAGACGGTGCCCGTTGGTCAATCTTGCCCGGCCCGATTCCAACCGCTGCGCCCGTGCGCATCCTGCAAGGCCGCGAAGATCCTGACGTACCCTGGGCCCATGCGCTCGCCCTATCTCAGGCCCTAGAAAGCCAGGATCAGGTGTTCAGCCTGATCCGCGATGGCGATCATCGGCTATCGAGACCTAGCGATTTGAAGCGTATCATCGAGGCCGTCGAAGAACTGGCTACCTATAGCGTCGCTGAAGGTTGAAGATCGAATCGCGATGAACCTGGAGATTCGCCCATGAAACACCTGCCCAATATCCTCACAGGCGGACGCCTGGCCCTGGCCCTGTTCATGTTCATCGCCGTGGCCCTCGCCGTGGGTGGGTTCCCGCCGATCAGCGACCGCCTTACCCCTGAGGCGCAATTTTCGCTGCAACGCTTTGCGGTTATCGCCTTCTTCGTGGCGGGCATCACCGACTTCTTCGACGGCTGGCTGGCGCGCAAGCTGAACGCGACCAGTCTCTGGGGGGCCATCCTCGATCCGATCGGTGACAAGGTTCTGGTTTGCGGGGCTATCCTGGCCCTGATGGCCATGAACGTGAACCCGACGACCTACCTGCCCTGCGCCTTGATACTGTTCCGCGAATTCACCGTCAGCGCCCTGCGCGAGGTTTCCGCGGCCAAGGGCGTCAGCCTGCCTGTCACCGTGCTGGCCAAGTGGAAGACGACCCTGCAGATCGTAGCCATTGGTTGCGAGCTTGTGGTGGTCTCCTGGTCGGCGTTTGGCCTACCGCCAGAGCTGCAGAGTGGCGCGACCTACGCCGCCGACGTGATGCTTTGGATTGCCACCACGGTCACAGTGATCACGGGTGCCCAGTACTGGGAAGCTGCGCGAGTCAAGCTGATGGAGCTATAGGCAGGGGATCGTCTGGCAAGGGAATGAACTCGTGATGGTCTGCCGGGGGCAGGGCCATTCGTCCGGCCTTCCAGTCGGCCTTGGCCGCCTCGATGCGGTCCTGGCTTGAGGCAACGAAATTCCACCACAGAATGCGTGGCCCCACACTCTCCCCACCTAGCAGCATGACGGTCGAGGGTTCGATGGCTTTTACCGCCACGGTCCCGCCGGTCTTGAGCACCGCTATCTGGCCCTGATGGATGGTGATCCCGTCGATCTCCACACTGCCGCGCGCCACATAGGCCGCCCGCTCGGGGTGGTCTGCCGGAGCCCCGCCCGTAACCCCGGCGTCCAGCTCCCAGTGCACATAGAGCAGCGGCGAGGGGGTCTTCACCTTGGCCGTCACCCCAAAAGCATTGCCTGCGATCAGCCGCGTGGTCACACCGCCATGGCTATCGCTGGGCAAGTCGTCATCGCCATGATGGGCGAAGGAGGGCGCATCGTCCTCGTTCTCGACCGGAAGCGCCACCCAGGCCTGCATGCCGTGCATGGTGATCCCCGCAGCGCGCACGTCGGCGTCGGTGCGTTCTGAATGGACGATACCTCGGCCAGCGGTCATCCAGTTCACTTCCGCCGGCAGGATCGGCGCATCGTTGCCCAGATTGTCGAAGTGGCGGATGCGGCCCTCGAACAGGTAGGTTACGGTGGATAGGCCGATGTGCGGATGCGGCCGCACGTTCAGCCCCTCTGCGCCAGGTTGGAAATGCGCCGGCCCCATGTGGTCGAGAAACGCGAATGGCCCAACCATGCGGTGTTTGGCGAAGGGCAGGATGCGGCCCACCTCGAATCCGCCCAGGTCTTTGCGCTTGGAGTCGATGATCAGCTCAATCATTTGGCGACCTACAGAGCGGCGTTGATCAGGTTCAAGGCGATGGCGGTGGTGTCCTTCACACTGCGAATAACGATGTGGCTCTCGATGTTCGAGATCAGGCCCAAAGACAGCATCTCATTGCGCTCGAACTCGTCGAAGGCGCGCATGTCGCGGGTGATCACACGCAGTTGGTAATCGGCCGAGCCCGTTACCGTCGCGCATTGCACCACCTCGGGCCATCCCATCACCGCGCGGTCGAAGGCGTCGAGGTTTTCCTTGCTTGGCAGGGTCAGTTTCACCGAGCAAAAGACTTCGAACCCCAGGCCCAGTTTTTCGCGGTTCAGAATGGTCACTCGCCGCTTGATCAGCCCGGCGTCTTCCATCCGCTTGATGCGCCGCCAGCACGGGCTAGACGACAGCCCCACCTTCTCGGCCACCTCGGCCACCGGTAGGGCGGCATCGTCCTGGATAATGCTCAGGATCTTGGCGTCTATGGCGTCGAGCGTTTCGGTCATGCGGCTATCCTTGGTCTATCCTCGCCCGGCCCAAGCTATAGGCTGGCACTGTTGAGGGCCAGTCCGGCGCACGATCATTGCGCCGGTTTGATCCTAGGTGGAACTTCCAGGTCGGATCGGGCTTGGATCCAGGGTAAACCTTGCGGTGGTGGATATGGCATTCGATTTCGATGCGACGGTGGTCGGGGCGGGTGCCGTTGGGCTGGCGGTAGGCCGGGCCCTGACCCGGCGCGGGCTGACGGTGCTGGTTCTGGAATCCAAACCGCACATCGGCGAGGGCGTGTCTTCGCGCAATTCGGAGGTGATCCACGCGGGGTTCCAGTACCCAACCGGATCGCTGAAGGCCAAATTCTGCGTTGAAGGCCGCAGGATGCTCTACGTCTACCTTGACGAGCGCGGTGTTGCCTACAAGCGCTGCGGTAAGCTGGTCGTTGCGACCGAAGAGTCTGACATCCCCAAGCTCGAGGCCCTGCTCGACCAGGGCCGCCTAAACGGCGTCGAAGGCATGGAGGCGATCACCGGGGCCCAGGCCATGGCGCTGGAACCCGGCCTCAAGGCCGTGGCCGCCCTAACCTCGCCGCAGAGCGGCCTGTTCGCCAGCCACGACTATATGCTTAACCTGCAAGGCGAGATCGAGGCTGGCGGTGGTGCCGTGGTCCTGTCGACGCCGTTCGAAGGCGCTGTTTCGATGAAGGGTGGCGGGTTCAGGGTCTGCTCAGGCGGTCAGGAACCGACAACCCTCACCTGTCGCCTACTGGTGACAGCCCCCGGCCTGTCGGCCCAGGCCGTGGCCGCGCGGATCGAGGGCTTTCCGCCCGAACGCATTCCGGTGCGACATTTGGGAAAGGGCATCTATTTCCGCCTCACGGGCAAGGCACCGTTCGAGCGGCTGATCTATCCGCCGCCGGTGCACGGCTCTGTCGGTGCCCATTACCGCAAGGACATGGGAGGTCAGGCGGTGTTTGGACCCGACCTCTCCTATGTCGAGACCGAGGACTACAGCCTCGATCCCGCCAAGCGCGCCGATTTTGCCGGCTTCATCCGCAAATTCTGGCCTGCGGTGCAGGAAGATCACCTCGTCCCCGACTATGCCGGGATCCGCCCAAAGCTGCACGGCCCCGATGAGCCGCAGCCGGACTTCCAGCTTATGGGGCCTGAGGCGCATGGCATCGCGGGACTCGTGGCCCTGTTCGGTATCGAAAGCCCTGGCCTGACCAGTTCGCTCGCCATCGGCGCGGCGGTGGCGGACCGGCTAGGTGCGTGAGGCTTGCCGCCAAATCGGCTTGACTTGCGCGGTAGCGTCGCTCTCCCTGGGGCCAAGAAAAGTTTCAGAAAGAAGCGCCCCATGACCACCCCCGTTTCCCGCCGCGCCGTCATCGGCGGCCTGACCGCGCTTGGCCCTGCAACCGTCCTGGCGCAATCTCAGGCGGGGCCCCAGTTTGGAAAAACGCCCACGGTCTTCAAGCCGCCCTATCCGGTGATCGGCAAGGTTACCCGGGCTTCGTCGGCGCTTGACGCCCTGATCGACGCCGACGCCCGCGTGGAACAGGTCGTTGATGGCTTTGTGCGGGTCGAGGGGCCCTGTTGGGTCGGCGGTGCCGACGGCTACCTGCTCTGTTCCGACACCCGCGGCAACGCCATCATCAAATGGTCGCCGCGTGATGGCCGCTCGGTTTGGAAATCGCCCTCTGGCTTCGACAATGGCGTTTTCTGGGACCCGATGCTGGCTGAGCCCGGCACCAACGGCCTGATCCTGGCCCGCGGTGGTATCCTGTGCGCCGATTGTGGCAACCGGACCCTGTCGTTCTTCGACCTCAAAACTCGGAAGAAGAGCATTCTTGTCAGCGCGTTCGAGGGCAAGCGGCTTAACAATCCCAATGACCTGGTTTTGGCACCTGATGGCTCAGTTTATTTTAACGATCCACCCTTTGCCTTTGCCGACCGCGGCGACCACAACCCCACGCGCCAGCTGGATTTCGGCGGCATCTTCCGTCTTTCGCCCGACAATAAGGTCACCCTTGTCGACAGCACGCCGCTGTCGAACGGCATAGCCCTCTCGCCCGATGGCAAGACGCTCTACAGCACCGATCCGCCCACCGGCTGGCTGGCTTGGGATCTCGAAGCCAACGGCGTGGCCAGCAACAAGCGGGTCTTCATAGACCGCTCTACCGGCATCATGGGCGGTGACGGTATGAAGGTGGATACCACCGGCCACCTGTGGGGCGCGACGCGCGAGGCCCTGGTGATCTGGGACCCCAAGGGCACCAGGATCGGCTCCATCGCCATTGACGGCGAGGCACCGTCCAACTGCGAATTCGGCGCTGATGGTTATCTCTACATCACCTTCGTCACCAGGGTGGCGCGGGTGAAGGTCAAGGCCCGCAAGATCGCGCGGAAGGTCTAGCTAGTTTGGCGGGGCAGCCGCCAGCTGGTCGTGGGCAATCTGTTGCAGCGCCTGGGTCTGGACCGGATCGAACCCGAAGTCCTCGGCCACCCGCTCCTGGGCGGTCAGCGATAGTGGGTCACGGCCGGTGACGCGGCCGAACACCATGAGCGCCTCCAGGTAATAGCCGAACACGCTGGCGTGGTATTTATCGTAGGCCCACAGGTCGATCTGGCTGGCGCCTATGCCGTCGTACGGGTTAGGGTCGGCCAGTCCCGCTGCCATGGCCCGGTTGAAGGCGAGCCCAATCGGGATCACGCCGGTCAGGGTTGGGGTAGCGCGCAGGGCGGTCTCATAGCCAGCCTGCACATCCAGCGCCATCTGTTCGATGCTCTTGCCCGACCAGGGCTGACCCGCCCGATAGGTTAGGTCCGGGCGGCTCCAGGTCGCCGATAAAAAGATCCGCGACTGCGGGTTTCGCGCCTTCAGAACCTCGTCGAACTGTTTGGCATATTGGACCAGCAGGGCCGGGTCGGCGGGATGTTCTAGATCCAACGTCGAATAGCTCTGCAGCACCACCTCATCCCACGCCCGGTCGATCAGCGGCAGTTTGCGAGCATAGTGATAGTCCAGCCCAACGCCAGGAACCGTTTCCATACTGACCTGATAATCGAGCCCGGCCTCCTCGGTGAAGGCCTTGAAGATCGCTGGCATGCCGCCGAACGTGCGGCCCATTAGGTCGGGACCGTTCAGATCGGTCACTGTCTCGGGGTGATAGCGCTTGGCTGCCGAATGCTCGCCATAGGTGAAGCTGTTGCCCACAAACAGGATCGTTAGGGCGTTCGCAGGCCCGGCTGCGGCCAGACCCAGCAGCGCCGCCGCGCAGGCCAGCACCTTCATGACGCCTCGGTCGGCCGCCTGATTTTGGCCAATTCCCAGTCGAGCTGCGGCCCGACCTATTGCGACTTTGCTAAACAACAGCGGCATCTTCTTTGACATCAGGTTGGCTGGCCCCGAAATTGCCAGGGCCATGTTGAGGTTCACCGGTTCGCCGGGCGGATCTTAGCTCACCGACCTGTAGATCAGCCGTACGAAGTTGACGCTGGCCATGTCGTTGACACCGGCTCTGCCTTGGATATCCCCGGCCAGCGGCTTGGCGGCCACGGCCTCGTCCTCGGTCTTTCCGGCGACTTTAAGTGCTTTCACCGCAGCGCGAGCATCGCCCAGCAGGTTGCGATAGTCGGCCAGCTGCGCCTTGGTCATCACGTCACCGTGCCCCGGCACGAACTTGGTTTTGGCGTTGGCGCGCGCCAGGTAGGTGTCGACACTCTTGATGATGCCATCGATGTCGCCCTTGTCGCCGACGTCGACGTTCGGATAGCGCATGCCGGTCGAGACGATGTCGCCCGTGGCCACCACATTGGCGTCCGCAATCCAGACCGCCGAGTCACCGTTGGTGTGCGAGGTCGGCATATGCATCACCTGCACCGTGCGCCCTTTGACCTTCACCGGCGTACTATCTTTGTAGGTCATCTTCGGCAGATACGCCGCCGGTGCCGGCGGGGTCTTGGCCCCGGTCAGAGCGTTCGTGGTTCCGGCGGCCATGTCAGCCTTCAGATTTTCCTGGGCCACGATCGGCACACCGTCCAGCCAGAACGCCTGGTTACCGCCGGTATGATCGCCGTGTAGATGGGTGTTGATGACGTACTTCACCGGCTTGTCGGAGAGCTGGGCCAGGGCCGCCTTGATCTTGGCGTGCAGCGGCGCGTACTCGGTATCGACCAGGATAATCCCGTCGTCGCCGACGATAGCAGTCATGTTGCCGCCATTGCCCTGCAGCATCCAGGTCTTGTGGCCAAGATCGGTAGCCTTGATCTGCACCGCGTCCATATTGGCTTGAGCCATGGCCGATCCGGCCAGAAGGGTGACGGCTCCCGAAAGGGCGACGGTTGTAATGCGGTTCATGGGCGGGGCTCCCCCAATTGAAGAATTGGGCCTGATCATACACCGCTCAAGCGGGGCCGCTAGGGTGCCTCAATACGTCGCCTTGCTCGTCAGGATGCTGCAGATTATCTTGTGATTATATCTTAAAAACATATATCTATAGAACTATCTTAATTATCGCCCAGCAGGTGGGCAAGCGCTGCCTGCGGCTCGGCCCCTTGTAGATGGATCAGGCTCCACAGGCCGAAGAACAGCAGCGGCCAGCGGTTTTTTTCCTGGCCTTCGCGGCTGAAGATGGCCTGCACCGCCTCGCTATCGCAGGTCGCCCGCACGGCCTCCAGGGCGGCTATACGCGGGCCTAGTTCGGCAGAGCGCGGAGCGATCCAGCTCTGCACCGGCACGGTAAAACCCTGCTTCTTTGCCCATGGCTGGGCGGCGGGGCAGGCGCGCTCCAGCCATGTTCGTAGGAGCCACTTGCCATAGCGTCCGCGCACCTTCATCGCGTCAGGCAGGTTAAAGGCGAACGCCGCCACCTCGCGATCGAGGAAGGGGGTGCGGCCTTCCAGACCATGCGCCATCAGACAGCGGTCGAGCTTGAGCAGCAGATCATTGGGCAACCATGTCGCGATATCGCCCCACTGCGCCTTCTGCAGGGCTGACAGGTGGCTCGGTGCCGCCGCCGCCGCCTTCCAGCGCGCCAGCACGCCGGCACCGCGATCTTTCAGGAACGGCGCGTCAATCTGCGGGAGGGCAGGGCGTCCGCCCAGCCACGGGTGCCGCAGGGCCCGACGATAGCGGCCATAACCGCCAAACAGCTCGTCGCCACCCTCGCCAGTCAGCACGACGGTCATGGTCCCCTTCGCGGCCTGCGCTAACTTGTAGGTCGGCAAGGTCGCATAGTCGGTGGTCGGGTCGTCGTGGGCCCAGGCCACCTGCGGGGCGATGGCCCAGAAGTCTTCCTCGCCAAACCGGGTCTCGCGCCAGTCCAGGTTCAGGGCCCGCGCCACGGCCTCGGCGGCGGCCCGCTCGTCGCGCGCGCCGGGCGCGTCAAAACCACAGGTAAGGGCCGTCACAGGCCGGCTGCTCAACCGGCTCATCACGGTTGCGATGGCGGCGCTATCGATGCCGCCCGACAGGAAAAGGCCGTAGGGGACATCCGAACGCTGGTGGACCTTGACGCTGTCTTCCAGCACCGCGTCCAGCCGCTGCAAGGCGGTCGCTTCATCCATCGGCTGGGGCACCGTGGCGGGCCCCCAGGGCAGGCGCTCGGGCGTCGGCCCACTGACCGCGCCGGGGCTCAGGCGCGACACGCCCTCGAACATCGTGCTCTTGCCCAGGGTGTAGTTCAGCGCTAGCAGCTCTTGCGCCCGCTCTACAACCAGCGGCCCCCGCTTGAGCGCGCGTGGCTCCGACGCAAAGTGCGCGCCCTGCACATACAGCGGCTTAATCCCGAACGGATCGCGCACCAGCCAGGTGCGGCCATCGCCGCCGATCAGACACAGGGCAAACATGCCGCGCAGCCGTTCGAACGCGCGCGGGCCTTCCTGATTATAGAGCTTCAGCAGGGGCTCGAAATCGCTGCCGGTCTTAAGCTGATCCCCCAGGGCAAAATCGCGCGTCAGCTCAAGGTAGTTATAGATCTCGCCATTGCCGATCACGGTTGAACCGCTGTCGTGCAGCGGCTGCCAGCCACCCTCCAGGTCAATAATCGACAGCCGCGCATGGCCAACAGACCAGCCCGCACCAGCTTCCACCCGGATGCCGTCCGGCCCGCGATGTTTCAGCGCTTCGATCAGCGGACGGGCCGAAGCCCTGTCGCCCAGCACGCCGGCAATGCCGCACATTAGAGCACCCCCATCTCGTCGAGCAGGGCCCGCCACTTCGCCACAACAGCGTTTTGAGAAAACTCGTCCGCCACCCGTTGCAGTCCGGCGGCTGAAAGTTCGGTCCGCAGGGCCTTATCGCCAATCAGTCGCAGCGCCGCTTCCGCCAATGCCTTGGCATCATCGATCGGGACTAGAACGCCATCCTTCCCATTGCGGATCAGGGCCGAGGGTCCCTGGCTGGCGGCCGCGATCACCGGCAAGCCGTGCGCCCAGGCCTGGATCACCACATTGCCTAAGGGCTCATAGCGCGAGGGAAACAGACACACATCCGCTGCCGCATACAGCGCCCCGGCGTCGGCGCGCCAGCCCAGGAACCGAACCCGGTCGGCCACGCCCAGGCGCGCTGCCTGGGCTTTCAGTTCGGCCTCCAGCGGCCCGGCACCGGCGATCCACAAATAGGCACCCGGAATGGCCGTCAGCGCTGCAATGGCCACGTCCTGCGCCTTGACCCTATGCAGTCGGCCCAGCGTCAGCAACACCGGCGCATCGGCTGGCGTATCGAGGCTGGCGCGGTCCTGCGGAGTGGCGCTCTTGGAGGCGGCGAAATTGGCGATGTAGTGAATGTGGTCGGCTGGCCAGCCTTCTTTCACCGCCCAGTCGGCGATGTCCTGGGTGTTGGCCACCAGCATGTCGAAGCCGCGGTAGTTCTTCAGCTTGTAATAGCCGCCCAGCCGGCCGATCCGCTTCCACGGCCCTGGCGGCGTATGGCGGGCGGCCCGGTTCATCCAGGCTACCAGAGCCTTTGCACCCGAACGCCGGGCGAGAGCAGCGACCTGAAACCGGGTGACAACATCCAGCGGCCCGCCAAACAGCAGCCGCTGTCCCATAACCCCTTCCTTCGCCAGGGCCAGTTCGCGGCCCGCGTGGCCGCGCAGCGCGCAGACGGTGCCGATCTCCGCCGAGTGCAGCGCGGCCGTCAGTTCGACAAAGTAGGTCTCGGCCCCGCCGTCGGCGGCCGAGCCGAGCAGGTGCAGGGCGGTCATTGCCGCCAGGGTACTGTGCTTCCCGGCAAAGTGGAAACGGCTTCGCAGCTCAGAAAGCACAGATCAATCTGGCCGGAGACGGCACGCCCGGCGGGCTTCATGGCGCAGGTGCAACGGGTTCTTGTGAGAGGCCATCGCTAAGCCTTGATGACAGGGCCTCTCGCCCCTATAACCCGGCGCTCTCGACGGACCGGCCCTGCCGGACTATCGCGGGGCTGGGTAGCTCAGATGGTTAGAGCGGTGGATTCATAACCCACAGGTCGGCGGTTCGATCCCGCCCCCAGCCACCAATAATTTCAAAAACTTGGGAAGATATTTGGCCCGCTGCCTGTCGAAATGGGGCACGCATGGGGCACAATGGCATGATAATTCGAGGTTTATTGTGCGGTACCGACGGTACGTCCGTTTGCGCGAGCGTGGTCACAAAGCAGCTCGCATCACGTCTCATCGCCCGCCACGCAGCACCCTATTGACTAGGCTGCTATGCCGATCCACGTCACCATCGGCGACATCACGCGGTGGACAGACGACATCATCGTCATTTCAACTTGCACCTGTACGCTATCCACCCCCGCCAATCGGCATTGCATCGAGGGCTAGTCCTTATGGAAGGCTGCAAAGGTCACACTCAGGCGGTGCGGTGGGCCATGAACGTGTCTGGCCGCGTCCTAGAAACGGGTCCTCAGCACCAGCCGGATATTGCGGCCCGGCATCATCACTTCATCCTTATTGAGAGCCGTGGCGTTGCGCACCGGCTCGTCGGCAAGATTCTGAGCCAGCATCAGAACTTCAAGTTTCTTTATGTCACCGAACGGGCGCCAATTGAGACGGAGGTCGATCGACGTATAGCCGTCGGTCGGGGAATCGGCGACGCCCACGCGAGTCTGATCAGCCACCTGCAGAAGCATGAAGCCGACGTCGATCCGGTCACTCGTCCAGTCGAGCCCACCACCGGCACGTCCCGGCTGGATACGCGGCACGTTTGCACCCTCGCTGGGAAATTGCGCGCGGACATAGTCTGCCAGCCAACGGGCGGTCAGGTCGCCGCCACCGACTGATCCTAGCGGGACCGATCCCTTCACCTCCGCCCCCCAGAACCGCGCGTCGGTCTGGGTGTAGTTCATCTCCTTGAGGTCGCCGGCACTCTGCACGCTGCAGCGACCGAGTTCGTCGCACAGCCGCCCGCTAAGGGCACCGTAGATATAGTCTCCAAAATGGGAACCCCAGAGGGAGGCCTCAACCTTGCCCCCGGTGCCGATTCTGATCCGTGCCGTGCCCTCGATGGAATTGGCACGCTCGATGCCGAGCTTTGGATTTCCGGTCTCGAAGGTTGCTGATCCATCATGTGGCCCGCGGGCGAAAAGTTCGATCTGGGCAGGGGCGCGGGCGGCACTGGCAGCGGTGAGGCCAAGCCGCACCGAGTCGCTGACATCATAGGTCAACCCCGCCGAGGCGCTGAACGGTGTGAAAGCGCGTTTCGTCGCCACGTCCGACGCGGGCGTTCCATCGACGCTCACGCGCTCAACCCGCATTGCACCCTGCATGCTCAACGATCCCAGTGGCGCTTCTACGAATACAAAGCCCGCCGCGCCGCGGGTGTGGGTCGGCGACAAGTAGTCAGCACCGTCACCGAGGGCAGTGAACTGTCGGTCCTGCAATTGCAAGCCGATCGCGGCACCCGATAGTGGCCCCATAGATCCAAAAGAAGCCTCCGCCCGGCCGTCCCACTCCTTGTTGTTGAAGGTCGCCAGTACCCGATTGACCTCCGGGTCGATCTCGCTGTGGCTGTAGTCGGCATAGCTGGTGCCCACGTCGATTTTTTCCAGTCCGCCACCGTTGCCAACCGTGAAGGAGGAGCCGAATGCGCCCTTGTTCTGGTGCACGTCGATGTAACCGTCATCGGCAGGGAGGCCATATCGGGCCTGATATCGCGTGTATGAGCCGCCGATCCGGTCCTGGCCGCCGTCTAGGAACAGCGAGCCACCGCCCGAATAGCCATGCCCCCGAAAGAAGCTGTTCGTCTGGGGCCCGGTCGGCGTTTCGTAATCACCCGATTGGCGGCCAAAGCCATCGAGATGAAAGGCAAAATCGCCGGTCCCGCCTTCAAGCAGAACCGAACCTTCGCGGGCCGCAGAGACGGAATCATAAGCGGCCGTGC
>CAISYT010000027.1 GCA_903889785.1 uncultured Caulobacterales bacterium | reverse complement strand
GCCGAGTTCGAAACGGATGTGATCTGCGCCTGCGTATAGTGCTGCGCCATCCACAACGACAGAGAGCCCCAGCCGCAGCCCAATTCCAGGATGGATTGACCGTCGGCCAGCTGCGCGTGCGTACAGGTCTCGGCCAGGGCGATCTCCTCCGCTTCACCCAGCGTCTCATGCCCGGTGCGGTAGAGGCAGGATGAGTATTTCAGCCGAGGCCCAAGGCAGGCTTGGAAGAAGGGAGCAGGCACTTCGTAGTGCTGCTCGTTCGCGGCCTGGGTGTGTTCGGCGATTGGCCGGCTGGCCATCTGGCGCGCGAACGCGATGTCTGCTCCCGGCGTGGTCTTGGCCAGTTGGCGCCGCGTCGTCGCCACCAGAACGCTGATCGCGGCTTTTGAGATCGGATCTGGGATCGGCCCGTCAGCAAGGTTGTGAATGGCGTCGCGCAACAGGCTCATGGCTTAGACTTTTGGGATGGAATGGACTTTGGCGGAAGGGGAAAGAACGGGCTGACGCGAGCTTGGTAGTCGCGATAGGCGTCACCCTTGGAGCGCACCATGGCGGCCTCGGTCGGCGGCACGCCGGTGAGCATGGTGAGGATTTGGTACATCACGATTGGTGCGATCAGGCTGGCCCAGCTCCAGGGATTTTGCAGGTGCATGGCCATGACCGGATAGGCGATCCAGCCGACCCATTCGAAGAAATAGTTAGGATGGCGCGACCAGGCCCAAAGGCCCGTGTTGATCACTTTTCCTTTGTTTGCGGGGTCGGCCTTGAAGCGCTTCATCTGGTCGTCGGCCAAGCCCTCGCCGACGATGGCGATGGCCAGGATCGCAAGCCCCGCCAGGTCCGTTACCCGCACCCAAGGTGTATGATCATGCGCGGCAAGGGCGATTGAGATGAACAGCAGGGCGCTGGCCGGAGGCTGAACGAGCGATAACTGCAACATCACGGCCTGGAATTTCGGACCATTCTCTTTGCGCAGAGCGAGATAGCGGGCGTCTTCATGCTGGCTGCCCGCAACGCGGAAGGCGATGTAGAGGCCAAGCCGCAATGACCACACCGCTACAAGCCCTGCGACCAAGATCTGGCGCAGGTGGAAGGCGAGTGGGTCGGGCCACAATGCGATGCCGACGCCGCAGGTGCCTGTGCCAAGAGTCCAGAACACGTCGGTCCAGCCGGCATTGCCGACTTTCTTTTGAAACATCCAGCTGGCGGTCATGACCAGAGCCATAGCCACCAGGCCGCCGATGACGAGAAAAGGGATCATGATGTCGGAATACCCACGATGTCAGAGCGCGCAAGAGAGGGGAGAAAGGCAAAAAGCTCAAATGGGATCGGGGCGCTAGCGTCTTGGCTGACGATGCCGCACCGTTCCGCTTTGCACACTTGCCGTGGATCGCTGTCGTAAGCTACGCCGGGCCCATCGGTCTGGTTCAAACTCGGCGGGACGGTGTTGAGCGACTTGATCGACGAAATGTCGTCGACCACGCCGGCAGCAGCGGTCCCGGTCAGGATCGTGACAGCCTGGACGTCTCTCGTCACCTGCGGCTTGCGTCCAGATTGTGCGACGATGGCGGCAGCCCCATCGACCACATTTGTATTGTGCTTGAGTGATAAGCGATAGGCCAGGAAAAAGATGCATCGGCATCCAACGTCAGTACAGCTACACAGCTGAGTGCAGGGCGGAAATTCCGCCTTTTTGATAACCGTGAAGGACCTTAACTTTTGCCACCGAACCACCCCCTGCGGATCGCAGTGATCGGCTCCGGCGTTTCCGGCCTGTCGGCGGCTTGGCTTCTATCCAAGGTCCACGACGTCACGCTCTATGAGGCCGACAGCCGACTGGGGGGGCACGCCCATACCGTGGACGCCGAAACCAGCCGAGGCAAGGTGCCGGTCGATACCGGATTCATTGTCTATAACGAAGCCAACTACCCCAACCTGACGGCCATGTTTGCCCACTTCGATGTCGAGACTGTTGGGTCCGACATGTCTTTTGGCGTCTCGCTTGACAACGGGGGGTTCGAGTATTCCTCGGTCAGCCTGGCCGGGCTCCTAGCGCAGCGCCGTAATCTTTTCCGGCCACGCTTTTGGACCATGATCTCTGACTTGCTGAAGTTCCAGCGCCATGGTGCCAACGACGCAAAGTCCTGGAACGCTGAGACCTCCTTGACCGACTACATGGTCCAGCGCGGCTTTTGCCGGGCCTTTCAAGAGGATCACCTGCTGCCCCAAGCTGCCGCGATCTGGTCGGCGTCGCTCAAAGACATTGGCGATTACCCCGCCCGCGCGATGCTGCGTTTCTTCGACAATCACGGTCTGCTGAAACTGAACTTCAAGGAACGCCCGCAATGGCGCACGGTGAAGGGCGGTTCACGCGCCTACATCGCAAAGCTGATGGCCGATTTTCGTGGCCGAGTGCTGCTGTCTAGCCCTATGCGTAACATTTGTCGCATGAGCGATGGCGTGGTCGTTGAAACCGCTGCCGGGGTAGCGGAGCGGTATGATCGTGTGGTGGTTGCCACCCACGCAGACCAGGCTTTGCGTATGCTCGCCAATCCAACGTCCAAAGAGCGTCAGGTGCTGGGGAGTTTCCGCTATAGTCAGAACCGCACAGTGCTGCATGGCGACGCTGGGTTCATGCCCAACCGCAAGGCCGCCTGGTCGAGCTGGAATCATCGCGGCGTCACCGGCATCGATGCCGATGCGTCGATCACCTATTGGATGAACAAGCTGCATGCCATGCCCGAAGGGGCCGACCCGCTGTTCGTGACTCTAAACCCGCCGCGCGAGCCCGTTCGCACTGGCGTGCATCTTGAGCAGGATTACGAGCACCCTATGTTCGATGGTGCCGCCATCGCCGCGCAGCCGCGCCTGCCGACCCTGCAGGGCGAGGGCGGGATTTGGTATTGTGGTGCCTATTTCGGCTCCGGCTTTCATGAGGATGGCCTGCAATCGGGCCTTGCCGCCGCCGAGGCCATTGGCGATGTGATACGTCCCTGGAAGGTCGCCAACGCATCCGATCGTATGCCTGCGGCTCTCCCGGCCCCGGTACCGCTGGACCTGGAGGCGGCATGAACGGGCTTTACGTCGGGCGGGTGACGCATGCGCGGATCACGCCGCGACGGCACAAGCTCGCCTATCGTATCTTTATGGTTCGGCTGAACCTCGATCGTGCGCATCAACGGGTAACGCGCCTGTTCAGTCTCAACAGATTGAATCTGTTCAGCGTCTTTGAGCGCGACCACGGCGATGGCTCGAAAACACCCCTGCGTGACCAGATCGCTGCCAAACTTGACCAAGCCGGCCTCGGCGAGGCAGCCGTTCATATCGAAATGCTGGTCATGCCACGAATCCTGGGCCGAGCGTTTAACCCGCTAACGGTCTATTTCTGTCGCGACGCAGTCGGGCAGCTTGGGGCCATACTTTATGAGGTGAACAACACCTTTGGTGAGAGCCACAACTACATGATCGCCGCCGGCCCTCAGACGGGCAACGCGGTCAGCCAGACCGCGCCCAAGCGCTTCCACGTCTCGCCTTTTATGGACATGGACCTCGACTATCGTTTCGACGTCGTACCTCCAGACCAAGAGGTCGCCATCCGCATTCTCGTGACCAGAGCGGGCAGCCCTGTGCTGACCGCCGCCTTCACGGGCCAGGGCCAGCCCCTCACGGATGCCGCCCTGTTGCGCGCATGGATCCAGCATCCCTGGCAGACCCTCGGGGTGCTGGCGGCAATCCACTGGGAGGCGGTGAAGATTCTGCTGAAGGGCATTGGCCTGCGCCCCAAGCCAGCGTCGCCCACGACGAGCGTTACGCTGGGCGTGGCGCACTAAGGGAAACGGCGGTTATTCCGCCTGCTATAAGGTGACCATCGCGTACCTCCGGGTTAGGGGCACAGGCGCTGGAATCGAAACGGGCGCGGTCTTGGCGATCGCGCCCGTCCTTGTCCGATCTATCCGAAAGCCTATCGCCGACGGAACTGCGGGCGGGCCGCAGGAGGCCGTGGCGCGGCCGATTCGGTCTTGTGGCGGAAGGTGATACGGCCCTTGGTGAGGTCGTATGGCGTCATCTCAATCGTGACCCGATCCCCGACCAGCGTGCGGATCTTATTCCTCTTCATGCGCCCGGCGGTATAGGCTAGGACCATGTGGTCGTTGTCGAGTTGGACCCGATAGCGGCCCTCAGGCAACAATTCGGTGACGATGCCGTCGAACTCCAGGAACTCTTCCTTGGCCATGAGCTGGCTTTATGCCGCGCTCAGGCTGCCGGCGGCCATCTTGCCGCTCTTACGATCTTTTTCGAGTTCGTAGTTGACCTTCTGGCCTTCGCTGAGGGTGCCGAGACCCGCGCGTTCAACCGCCGAGATGTGGACGAACACATCAGCGCCGCCATCGGTGGGTTGAATGAAGCCAAAACCCTTAGTCGGGTTGAACCACTTTACGGTGCCTTGAGCCATTTTCAGGTCTCCATAATAGTTGGCCGCCGGGACATCCGGCGACCGATCGAGATCTGAGAGCAGCTTCCATAGTCCGCCAGGGGCGGGGTAGAGCAGATCGTGGCAGAGGTCGACGCTCTTCCACGGTACCTCGAAAATCCACTGGAATCTATAGGGTGCCCGCCTTCAGTGTACGCTAGACCTAGGTGGGGGTGGCTTCGCTGCGGCCGCCGCCGGGATGACGCCGACGGCTGCGCGAGCGTTTTTGGCCATCACCGCCGGGCGCGGCGGCATTGGCGCTGTGGCTTGCCGGCCGCGCATTGCGATCTGGTCCGCCCCTATTTTGGCCGGAATGCGCCGGACGACCGCCGCCGCCGCGATGCGGTTGGCGTGACTTAGGCCGCGCATCAGTGCCTTCGACGGGGCTCCATTTCGCAGGCGAGGTCGCCGATTCCTGAGCGCCCATGGCGCGGGTCATCACCGCCAGGGCCTGGTCACGCCGCCGGTCGAAGGATGGAATGGTCTGGCGCGTCAACTTCTGTATGTCGCGCAGCAGATTGCGTTCGTCATCGGCGCACAGGGTAATGGCCGAGCCGTCAGCCCCTGCGCGCGCGGTGCGGCCAATCCGGTGCACGTAGGATTCCGGCACATTGGGCAACTCGAAGTTCACCACGTGGCTGACCGCGTCAATGTCGATGCCGCGGGCGGCAATATCCGTTGCGACCATGGCGCGGCAGGCACCGGCCTTGAAGGCCGACAGGGCCCGTTCGCGCTGGGCTTGGCTCTTGTCGCCGTGTATGGATGCGGCACTGATACCAGCGGCCTCCAGCGACTTGGCCACGCGGTCGGCACCGCGCTTGGTGCGGGTGAAGACAATCGCCTTGTCTATCTTGGCTTCTTCGAACAGTTCCGCCAGCAGGGCGCGCTTGCGGTCGGCCTCCACGAAGATAACGCGTTGGTCGACACGCTCGACCGTCGAGCCGGTGGGGGCTACCGAAACCTTGATCGGGTCTTTCAGCAGGTCACCGGCTAGCTTGCCGATTTCGCCCGGCATCGTGGCCGAGAAGAATAGGTTCTGCCGGTCTTTCGGCAGGTGGGCGACGATCTTGCGGATTGGCTGCAGGAAGCCCAGGTCCAGCATCTGGTCGGCTTCGTCGAGCACGAAGATCTCGGTCGCGGAAAGGTTGGCGACCTTTTCCTGCAGGTGGTCGATCAGACGGCCGGGGGTGGCCACCAGAATATCGATGCCGCCGGCCAGGGCGCGCATCTGCGGGCCGTATTTCACGCCGCCGTAGACTAGGGCGACGGTGAAGCCCAGGTGTTTGCCATAGGTGCGGAAGCTTTCGGCGATCTGGCTGGCCAGTTCGCGGGTGGGCGATAGCACCAGCACGCGGCAGCCGCGGCGCGGGGCCGGAATGCGGTTACCCGCCAGGCGATGCAGGATGGGCAGGGCGAAGGCAGCTGTCTTGCCGGTGCCGGTCTGGGCAATGCCCAAAAGGTCCTTGCCCTGCATCACGCCGGGAATGGCCTGGGCCTGGATCGGGGTGGGTGTGTCATAGCCTTCGGAACGAAGCGCCTTCAGTAGGGCTTCGTTGAGGCCGAGGTCGGAAAATTGAGTCAAAACGAGTCTTTCGAATGTGCGCGGCCGCCGGACGCGAAAACGGTCCGGAGGGGCGCGGGGGCTTTTGGAAAGCGCCCCGCGTGAATGGGCTCTCTATGGATCGGGTTCGGCCTCTACAGGCAGACGCTTAAGGAGCGTCCCTCACGCGCTGGGGGCCGTCGTCGCGATCCATTTTGGGTCGCGATAGATGGTTCGTTAGCAGATTGTGCTGAAATAGCCAGTCTTTACCGCAATAAGTTCAAATACGCAGTGCGTGCAGCGCGAAGCGGCATCGTATGGTGCAGGCGGAAGGTTTGGATTTCAGGGACGGTCCATCTGCTTCCTCACGCGAAGGAAGAGATGGTAGGCGCAGTAGGATTCGAACCTACGACCCGCTGATTAAGAGTCAGCTGCTCTACCAACTGAGCTATGCGCCCGCATCTCTGCAAGGGCGCGGAACATACGCAAATTCGAAGCCGCCGCAAGGGGCGCTGGCCTTGGGCATACGCTATGGTGCTCAGCTTAGGGATTCGAGGAGTAGGCCATGGCCAAGCACGACCTGAAGGGGGCCGTTGATTTCGGCCACCTTGAACGCTTCGCGGCCTTTGATACTAAGGTGGTCGATGAGGTGCTGGGGCTGTTTGGCGAACAGGCGGCGCTGTGGGCCCCGATGCTGAATGCCCAGGCGGAGGGCTGGCGCGATGCCCTGCACACCATCAAAGGGGTCTCACGAGGCGTGGGGGCTTTCGCCCTGGGCGACGCCTGCGCCTATGCTGAAGCCACCGGCGCTTCCGCCTTGACCCGGGTACATGCTGCCCTCAATGCGGCCCTGTTTGATGTGGCGGCCTATAGGCATCAACAGGCGCTGGAGTCGTTGAGAGAAGAACCGCTGGCGCTGGATCAGCGGATCGACCCCGAAACACTGTAAGCTCCCGTCGCGCTTAGCTTTCGAATGGATCTTGGCCAGGATCGGCCGCCAGGGGATCGGGCCCGAACCGGTTTGGCCCGGGGGTTCCGCGCTGGGCCATCCAGGCCACAACAAAGATGGCCCCGATGATGGTGATCGACCAAAGCGGCTTCCAGCCGCTGCGCCCGGTGTCGGGCGAACCCAGCCTTGGCGCGAAATCAATCGAGGGTCTTAAATCCAGGCCCCGACGTCCAGCGTCTCTAGCGCCGCCTCATGTGCAGCTGCTTCGGCGCGCAGCCAGGAGGTAAAGGCCTTCACCTGTGGCAGTCGCCCCTTTGCCTTCGGGTGGACCACGAAATAGGCGAAATCTACCGCCGTCTGATCGCGCAGCGGCGCGACGAGACGGCCACTGTCGAGGTCGGCCTGGGCCAGGGTGCTCTTGGCCAGGG
>CAISYT010000026.1 GCA_903889785.1 uncultured Caulobacterales bacterium | reverse complement strand
GGATAAGGCGGGGTTCCTAAAGCGGCAAGCCACACTTGAAGCGTGATCCGGGCTTGAACCCGTCGTTAATGGGCGTTGGCCATAATGGCCTGATGAACCTGGACGAACCCCTATCGTCGCAGGGGTCTGGCGCGGTCACGGCCGAACAGCTGGGCACCCTCAGCCATGAGTTTCGCACGCCCTTGAACGGTGTGCTGGGCATGGCGCGTCTGCTGGAAGGCACGCGCCTCACCGCCGAACAGCGCGCCTATGTGACAGCGCTCAAACAGAGCGGGGATCACCTCCTATCGCTGGTCAACGACGTGCTCGACTTCACGCGCCTGGGCGCCGGTGGACTAGACCTGCATATCGCGCCGGTCCATCCGCCCACCCTGTTGCGACAGGTCGCCGAGCTGATGAGCCCGCGCGCCCACGAAAAAGGGTTGGAGATCGCATGGGCCTGTTCGCCGGAGCTGGGGTCGTTCCTGGCCGACGAAGGCCGCTTGCGCCAGGTGCTGCTTAACTTCGCCAGCAATGCGATCAAGTTTACCGCTGAAGGCGGGGTCCTGCTGCTGGCCGAACGGACCGACGCTGGTCAGGTGCGGCTATCGGTTCAGGATACCGGTCCTGGCGTGGCCGCAGAGTCACAAGCCAAGATTTTCCTGCCCTTCGTGCAGATGGACGCCGCCCATGGCTCGCAGCTCGGCGGCGTCGGCCTAGGCCTGGCGGTCGTGGCGCGTTTGGCGCAGGCGATGGACTCCACCGTCGGCGTCGGCGATGCGCCCAGCGGCGGGGCCGAATTCTTTTTCGAGGGCAATTTCGCTCCCGTTGCCACGCCGGTCGCAGCCAGGGAGCTGGCTAGGCTGACGGTTGGTATCGGCTCGCCCAACCCCATCATCCGCGCTGCAGCGGCCCGCCAGATCGAGGCGAGCGGTGGCCGCGCTGTCCAGGCCGCGACCATCGAAACCTTGCTGGCGCTCGCGCCGCCTGACGCCGTTCTGCTCATCGATGAGCGTCTCAGCGATGAAATGGCCCCGATCCAGGTGCCGACCGGGCGCGCGGCGATTATCTTGCTGGCCCCCGAGGAGCGCGCCCTGATCGAGTTGCGCCGCGCGGCCGGCTTTCGGGGCTATCTGATCAAGCCGCTGCGACGGGTCTCCTTGGCCCAGCGCGTGCTCGCGGCATTGACCAACGGCGCGGCCAGTACCGAAATGGCGATCGAGGATGAACGGATCGCGCCCTCCGCAGCCAAGGGTGCGCGCGTGTTGCTGGCCGAGGATAATCCGATTAACGCCATGCTGGCGCGCATTCTGATCGAGCGCGAAGGTGCCGAGGTTGAGCGCGTTAACAATGGTCAGGAGGCCTTGGCTGCCCTGGCGGCGGGCACCTTTGATCTTGTCTTGATGGATCTGCGCATGCCGGGCCTGGACGGCGCTGCCGCTACGCGGGCCCTGCGCGCCAAGGGGATCACCACCCCGATCGTGGCCCTCACGGCGGACGCCTTCGAGGACGACCGCCGCACCTGCCTCGCGGCGGGCATGGACGACTTTCTGGTCAAGCCATTGACGCCTGAAACCCTGCGTTCGGCTCTGCTGCGCTGGACGGGACCGGCCGGAGCCGTCAAGGTCCCGATCTAAAGCCCAGGCGCTTCGCTGGGCGGCAGATAGCTTCCGGGGGCGGTGTGAGCGACGTAGCAAAACCCAATAAACGCAGTGTGGCCGAGGTGCTACGCGCGCTGCGCCAGCCCAAGGTCCTGACGATGCTGGCTCTGGGCTTCGGCTCTGGCCTGCCGTTCCTGCTGACGGGCAACACCTTTGGATATTGGCTGCGTGATGAGGGCGCATCGCTCAAGGCGATCGGCTTCATCTCCTGGGTGGGCCTAGCCTATTCGTTCAAATATCTATGGGCACCGCTCGTCGACCGCCTGCCCTTGCCGGTTCTCGATAGGCTGGGCCGTCGCCGCGCCTGGATGGTTCTGTCGCAAGTGATGGTCGCGCTTGGCCTGTTGGGCATGGCCATGACAGGTCCTAAGGCGGGTTTCGCGGTTCTAGGCTTGTTCGCCGTCATCACGGCGTTTTCGTCGGCGACCCAGGACATTGCCGTTGATGCGTGGCGGATCGAGTCTGCGGCCGACGGCGAGGAGCTCGGCCTGATGACCTCCGCCTTCCAGCTCGGCTACCGAGGTGCTCTCATCGTTGCCGACGCCCTGATCCTGGCCGCAGCCGCCCGCATGGGTTGGCCGGGGTCTTACGTGCTGATGGCAGGGTTTATGAGCATCGGCCTCATCGCCAGCCTTGTAGCGATTGAGCCAAGGCGCGCCGACGCGGCGCTAAAAAGCAAGGCGGCGATCTGGAGCCCGCGCGGGCTATTTGATGCTGTGATCGGTCCGTTTATCGACTTTTTCCGCCAGCACGGCAAGCTGGGGCTGCTGATGCTCGCGGCCGTGGCGCTGTACCGCCTGCCCGACTTCGTCACCGGTCCACTGTATAATCCCTATTATCATGATCTTGGCATGACGAAGGATCAGGTCGCCGCGGTTCGCGGCTCGATCGGTTTGATCGCCTCGGTGGCCGGCGTGGCGGCCGGCGGGCTCAGCGCAGTGCGGTTGGGCTTCTTCCCGACCCTGATCCTTGGTGCCGCCCTGCAGGCCCTGTCCATCGCCGCCTTTGCCTTATTGGCCTTAATTCCGGGAAACTTTGCCGTGTTCAGCGCGGTGATGGCCGCCGACAATTTCAGCATCGCCTTCGCGGGTGTGGCGCTCGTGGCTTATATGTCTAGCCTCACCAGCCTCGGCTACACAGCGACGCAATATGCCCTGCTGTCATCGACCTACGCCATGCTTGGCAAGTTCCTCAAAGGCTTCTCCGGCGTGACGGTCGAAACCCTGGCCGCAAGCCACGGGCTGATGTCGGCCTATGCCATCTTCTTCGTCGGTGCCGGGCTGATCGGAATCCCGGCGCTTCTATTGTTCGTTCTGTTGGCCCGGCTGCACGCGCAGAAGTTCCCGGCGTCAGCGGACGCAGGATCCGCGCAGGCCTAGGACAACTCCACCCCGAACTGCAGTTTGGCGAGTTTGGCGTAAAGCCCGCCCTGGACGCTAAGCTCGGCGTGGGTGCCGGTCTCGACCACGCGGCCCTTGTCCATCACCACGATACGGTCAGCCTTGAGGACTGTGGCGAGGCGGTGAGCGATCACCAGGGTTGTACGGCCCTGCATGGCATTGTGCAGCGCTTGCTGCACCAGGCGCTCATTTTCCGCGTCCAGCGCGCTGGTAGCCTCGTCAAGCAACAGGATTGGCGCGTTTCGCACCAGGGCTCGGGCGATTGCCAAGCGCTGTTTCTGCCCGCCCGACAGGCTCTTGGCCCGCTCGCCCAGGGGCGCGTCGAAGCCGCCAGGCAGGGCGTCAATGAATTCGGAGGCCTGGGCGGCGGCAGCAGCGGCGTAGATGTCGTCGACGCAGGCATGCTCGTTGCCGAAGCGTATATTGTCGCGCGCTGAGCCCGAGAACAGGGCAGCGTCCTGCGCCACCAGGGCCAGGCGCGATCGCATCTGCTGCAAATTGGCCTGTCGCAGATCAACGCCATCGATGCGCACCGTCCCCGCCAGGGGATCATACAGCCGCAGCAGCAGCCGCAGGACCGTGCTCTTGCCGCCGCCAGACGGGCCTACCAAGGCTACGGTCTCGCCCGGCCTTACGCTCAGGGAGAAGTCTGTCAGGGCCGGCATGTCTGGGCGGCCCGGATAGGCGAAGCTGACGTGGTCAAACACGATCTCGCCCAGCGGCGGTTCGGGCATGGGAACCGGGGTTGTAGGACTGGCGATAGACGGTCTGGCCTCCAGAAGTTGGCCGATCCGTTCCATCGCACCGGCCGCTTTCTGCACGTCGCCCCAAACCTCGCCAAGGGCCCCGGTGGAACCGGCAGCCATCACCGCCAGGAAGGCGAACTGGATCAATGCCCCCCAGCTCATCTCGCCGCGCAGCCCGGCGTGAACGCCAAGCCAGAACACCGCCACCACCCCGCCGAACACCAGCACAATGACCATGGCGATCATGAAGGCGCGCGCACTCATGCGCTTGACCGAGGTGGCGAAGGCCGCGTCGACGGCAGCGGAAAAGCGAGCTGAGCCGGCGGCTTCGCGCCCAAAGGCCTGCACGGTTTCCAGCGCGTCTAGGGTCTCGCCGGCGTGCCCAACCGCATCGGCGAAGCGATCCTGGCTGGCGATGGTCAGTTTACGCACCCGTTTTCCGAACAGGAAGATCGGCGCCAGCACGAACGGGAACAGCAACAATACTAGTCCGGTCAGGCGGGGGCTGACCACCATGAGAAGTGCAAGCGCGCCCACCAGCGACAGCAGGTTGCGCAGGGCGATGGAGATCGAACTGGAGAGCAGGTTCTCGATGATCGAGACATCTGTGGTCAGGCGCGACAGGACCTCGCCGGTTCGGGTCTTAATGAAGAACGAGGGGTCGAGGGTGAGGATGTGCCGGTACAAGGCCTGCCGCAGGTCGGCCACCACCCGCTCGCCCAGCTTGGTGACGAAGAAGTAGCGCAGGGAAGACGACAGGGCGAGCAGCACCGCCGCCGCGAATAGCAGCAGGAACCAAGGGTCGATTGAGGCCGCCGTCACATGGGCCGCCTTTGCCCCCGTGATCTGGTCGACCAACTTCCGCAGAGCACCGGACAGGCCGAGCATGGCAACCGTGGCGGTGAGCAGGAAAAGCAGGGCGAAGGCCGCATCTTGGCCATGCACGGCCATGATCGGGATCAGCCGACCCAGGCTCTTGAAATTGCGACTCTTAGGCCGGCGCAAGGCTTGGTCGTCGAGGCTCTGCGACAGGGCCGCGCCCTCGCCGGGCCGACCCTGGAGTCCTGCGTCTAATCTGCCTTGACTGTCGCTCATCGGGGTCGCCCCTTGCCTATCGTGCGCGGCTTCTGTATAGCCACGCGCCTTCCAAGGCCGCCTGATTGGACCTTGGCCGCGCTCTTAAAGGTGGGATTGGCCCATGAAACAAGATACTCACCCCGACTATCACTTCATCAATGTGGTGATGACCGACGGTACGACCTTCAAGACCCGTTCGACCTACGGCAAGGAAGGCGACACCCTAAACCTGGATATCGATCCGAAGACCCACCCGGCGTGGACTGGCGGCGACCGTCAGTTGATGGACCGTGGCGGTCGCGTCTCGCGCTTCAACGCCAAGTTTGGTGCCTTTACGCGCAAATAGGGTTCGGAGCGATCCGGAACGGAATGGGGCGGGCCGAAAGGTCCGCTTTTTTATGGCCTGATTGCAGAACGGCCGCGACGGCGGCCTTCTTGTCTAGCCGACCAGATTAAACGCGTCGCGCAGCCGGTCGTGCTGCGCCAGCACCGGATGCGGGGCTTCGATTTCTGGGGTTTCCTGGCAATACATCCGCTGGTCCAGTCGACGGACGCGCTCGAACAGGCGTTCGGAACGTTCACAGAGATGCACAAGGCTTATCGGCAGGTCTTCGATCGGGGCCTCGGTCGTGGTGTTGGCAGAACCGATGTCCTCCGCAAGGCGGTACCGCGACTCGCCGGCGGCTTCCGCTTTCATCTCGCCCTCGCGCACGGCGCGCTGAACCAGCAGCCATGAGGCCACCTGCATCAGTTGGGTGGTCAGGCGCATGCTCTCGCCCGCATAGGCCAGGGCCGCATTGCGCGACAGAAGCTTGGACTCCTGCCGGCCGCCACCGTCGAGGTAAGCGGCTGTCTCCTCAACTAGATCCATGCCTTCCTGGAAGGTGCGCTCGAACAGTTCGGACGCGGCAAAATCCTGAACCGACGCGCCCTTGAGGGCGTAACTGGCCGTTTCAGTGCCAAAATCGTCCATAAAACCCCCTACAACAGAACCTAAGATCAGCCTCGGGACCAAGGCTGCAACGGGCGTGCCACGCATTAAGACTTGGGTAGCCTTACGAAGCGGTAGCGTCAGGACTTGAAAAATGCGTCCGCGGCGCTTCGGCTGGCCTTTTTGCGGTCGAGCCGAGCCTTCACGCGCGCGATTTCGCCTTCCAGTCCAGCAATCCTCTCTTCAAGGTCCTCTACGCTGTAGAGGTCCAGGTCCTCGCGCAGGGCCTCGATGAAGGCCTGCCCGCGCGCCCGCCGTGGTTCCGCTGGCTCTTCCATCGCCCCCTCCTTGCGCCTTATCCCTAGCCGGAGCACAGAAAGCTAAGTTTGCCGCCAAGGCAAGAATTCAGAGGTTAACCGCCGTGAGTGATCCGATCCCCGCGACCATGACCGCCATCGAAATTGAGGGCGGCAAGGGCGAGGCCACGGCCTTGCATCCCGTGCAGGTCGAGACGCCTCAACCCAAGGCCGGCGAGATCTTGATCCGTGTGCGCGCCGCCGGGGTGAACCGGCCTGATGTGAAACAGCGCGAGGGGTCCTACCCGCCGCCGCCAGGGGCCTCGACCATTTTGGGATTGGAAGTCGCCGGCGAGGTGGCCGTTCCCGCCGGTCGTTGGAAGGTTGGCGATAGGGTCTGCGCCCTGCTGGCCGGTGGTGGCTATGCGCAATACGCGGCGGTGGACGCGCGCCAGGCCCTGCCGATACCGGGCGATCTCGATTTCGCCCATGCGGCGGCGATTCCTGAGACGGCCTTCACCGTTTACGTCAACATGTTCGAGCATGGCGGGCTCCAAGCCGGCGAAACCGTTCTGGTCCATGGCGGCAATAGCGGCATCGGCGTCATGGCGATTCAGATGGCCAAGGCCTTCGGCGCAAAGGTGATCGCCACCGCACGCGGGGCGGAGAAGACAGAGGCCTGTATTCTGCTGGGGGCCGATCAGGCCATCGATATGACGGCGGAAGACTTTGGTGCCCTGCTCAAGAATAGCGTCGACGTGATCCTCGATATCGTCGGGGCGAGCTACGCAGCCAGCAATATGGAGGCGCTGAAGCCGCGTGGACGCCTGGTCTATATTTCCATGGTCGGCGGCAATGACGTTTCCTTGCCGATCTTCACCATCATGCGAAAACAACTTGTCATCACCGGCTCGACGCTTCGCCCGCGCTCAGCGGACGAAAAGGCTCGCATTGCTGCGCAGGTCGAACAGCGGGTCTGGCCGTGGATCGCGGCGGGAGCGATCAAGTCGCTGGTCGAACAGACCTTTCCGCTGGCGGATGCGGCCAAGGCCCATGCATGGATGGATGACAGCCATGTCGGGAAATGCGCGCTAACGGTTTGACAGATCAGGGCGACATAGCCTTTCTGGTCTGTCTCAAATGCGCCGTGGCCAAGATGCTGGACACGCCCCTCTCTCCCCAAGGCATGTTCTCTGACGACTGACGCCTGCCCCGTTTCCTTCGGACACGAAGAGGACTATAAGTGGTCCCCAAGACCCGCCCGGCCGAAAGGCCGGGCGCCGCTGTTTCTGGAGTATGCCAATGTCCGATCCGATCCTGATGCCGAAGGCCACCGCCGTCTGGCTGGTCGATAACACCACGCTCGAATTCACCCAGATCGCCGAGTTCTGCGGTCTGCACCTGCTGGAAGTGCGCGGCATCGCTGACGGAGAAGTGGCGCGCGACATCCGCGGTGCCGACCCGATCGCCAACGGCCAGCTGTCGCGCGAAGAGCTCGAGCGCGCCCAGGCCGATCCGACCTATCACATGAAGGCTCAAAAGAGCCGCCATGCCGAGCTGCTGAAGCCGACCAAGAAGGCCCCGCGTTACACGCCCGTGTCGCGCCGCCAGGACCGGCCGGACGCCATCGCCTGGTTCCTGCGCAACCATCCGGAAGTGACCGACGCTCAAATCTCCAAGATCCTGGGCACCACCAAGGCCACAATTGACCAGGTGCGCGACCGCACGCACTGGAATGCCGCCAATATCAAGCCGGTCGATCCGGTGACGCTGGGTCTATCGACCCAGCTCGAACTCGACGCCTTGGTGCGCAAGGCGGCCGATAAGGCGACCAAGGACGCGGCCAAGAAGGGCGGTGGCGCCACCCTGCTATCGGCTAGCGAGACCGGCGCCCCCGAACCCGAGATCGAGGAAGAGGAAGCGCCCCGCAAGACCGACCTCAGCAACGTCTTCTCCAACACCGCCCGTCACGATGACGAGGGCGACAAGGACTAGGCCTGACTTGGGCTCTGTTTTTAGGTGATCAAGGCGTGGCGGCTCAAACCGTCACGCGCTTGGCTGTCGCCGCCTTCAGGAGGGCCGGCCGTGCAGTGAACACCCGCTACACGAGCCTGTCTGATGTTATAGGGTTGCCCTGGCGCGGCGTGTTTCCGGCCTTGATCTGGAAGGGAGTCAATCCATGACGAGTCCCACGCAAAAGCCCCGTCTGGTGGTCGGTATCACCGGGGCCTCGGGCTCAATCTATGGTCTGCGCACGCTCGACGCCTGCCGGGAATTAGGGCTGGAAAGCCATCTGGTGCTGTCGCGCGCCGGTGCGATGACCCTGCAACAGGAAACCGGCCTGTCTGTCACCGACATTTCCGCTCGCGCCGATGTGATCCACAAGGTCGGCGATATTGGTGCCCCGATCTCTTCGGGCTCATTTCGCACTCTGGGGATGATCGTGGCACCCTGTTCGGTGAAGTCGATGAGCGAGATCGCCGTCGGTGTGACCGGCTCCTTGCTGCCGCGCGCTGCTGACGTGACCCTGAAGGAGCGCCGTCTACTGGTGCTTATGGTGCGCGAAACGCCGCTGCATTTGGGCCACCTTCGCACCATGACCCAGCTTGCCGAGATGGGTGCCGCCATCTGCCCGCCGCTGCCTGCCTTCTACGCCAGGCCCAAGAGCATTGCTGAGATGGTGGACCAATCCGTGGGCCGGGCGCTCGACCTGTTCGGCCTTGAGTGGAAGCCGGTGAAGCGTTGGGGCGAGGACCTTGCGGCGCTCACAGGCGAGCCGTGAGACTCTGGGACTGGGCCCTGGCCGCCTATGGTCGCGAAGGCGTGGCACCGGCCTGTCTGCGCCTGCAAGACCATCACGGGGCGAATGTGCCCCTGCTGCTGGCCGCAGCCTGGGCCGCCGCGGAAGACCGGCCGTTTGATGTCTCGGCGGCGGTGAAAGTGACCCGCGATTTCGAGCATGACGTCATTGGGCTGTTACGCACCGTGCGCCGTGGACTAAAATCCGCCCGCCAGGGGTTTCAGGATAGCGCCAGGGAACTTTTGCGGGGTCACGTCAAGGCGGCGGAGTTGGAGGCAGAACGGCTGCTGCTCGATGCGCTTGAAGCTCTGGCAGGGTCGCCGTCCCAAGCCACCGATATTGGCGAGGGTCTTTCGACCACGGCCGCTGCCTGGGCCAAGGCTGGTGGTTTTTCGCCGCCACCGCCGGGTGAAATCAAAAATCTGGCACATTTAATCGGCTAGGATGCGAGTCGATGAACGATGATGATTCCAAGGCCGCGCCCGCCGCCGTTGCCGCCAGCCTTGCTGCGCTGCGCCGGGAGCACGCCGATCTCGAAGCCTCGATTGCCGCCCTGGAAAATCAGCCGGTGCCCGACCAGCTGCTGATCGTCCGCCTCAAGCGCAAGAAACTGGCCCTCCGTGACCAGATCGTGGTCCTGGAAGATCAGATCATGCCCGATTTCATCGCCTGAATGGCTTCGATCCCCTGCGTCCTTGCCCGCAACACGCGCAAGGATGACGCTGAAACCAAGGCCGACTAGGTCGCTGTCCGCGCCCGCTTGTTGAGGAACATCACCGCGCCCACCTCGGCGAGCACGACCTCAGGATCGGTGTCAGGGTCGATCTCGCGCAAGCCAAACGAGACATGCAGTGGGGCCGACCATTCGCCCAGGGTCACAGGCGTGGCTTCAATAACCTGTGCGAGGGACTGAGCCTTGGCCATGGCCGTCTCGTGATCGGCCTGCACCAAGGTCACGGCAAATTCGTCGCCGCCCATTCTTCGACTAGAATCTAACGGCATCGGTTGCGGGCGCAAGGCGGGTACCGTATTGCGCGAGCTTCTGTCGCCGCAAGCGCCAAGGTGAATTACATATGAGCGCCGATAAGCCGCCCGTCGCCATAATCATGGGCAGCCGCTCAGATTGGCCCACCATGGAACATGCCGCTAAGGCGTTGGACGAGCTTGGCGTTGCCTATGAGGCCAAGGTGGTCAGCGCTCACCGAACGCCACAACGGCTGTATGACTTCGCGGCCAATGCCGCCGAGGCCG
>CAISYT010000025.1 GCA_903889785.1 uncultured Caulobacterales bacterium | reverse complement strand
CTTATTCCGGCATTCGCGCCGCCTGCCGGATCCGACAGGCTTGCGCCGATGACCAGGTCGGCCAGCCCGTCGCCGTTAATGTCACCGGCCGGCGCCACACTGCCGCCACTCCCGTCGCTTGCCCCTGCGCCGTTAATCACGAAGCCGCCGTTGCCAAGAGCAAGGGTCGACAAAGTTGGGTTCCCCGCACCGGCGGTCGCCGTTCCGAAAACCACATAGGTCTGACCCGCGTTCTTTCCACCCGTGGGATCACCGCCGGGGACGCCTATGAGCACGTCCGCGAGGCCGTCGCCATTCAGGTCGCCCGCGCCCGCAACGCTTTGGCCGACCCGATCGTCTGCGCAAAGGCCTCGTATATTGAACGTTGGGTTGGTGATCAGGTTAAGCCTGGTGGTACGGGAGGTGCCGAGAAGCAGATAGGCCGCGCCGGCGTTAGTTGCACTCGCCGCTGACGGCGTCGACGGCGCACCGATCAAAAGATCATCGTAACCATCGCCATTGAAGTCCCCAACGCCGGCAACGCTTTCGCCTGAATTCCCCTGGTTGGCTCCGTAGGGCCCGATTGCGAACCCGCCCGACCCGCCCCCTGCCAGATCAAGCGCGCTCAGGTTAACGGTGCCGCCGGAGGAGGTACCGAACACCACGTAGCTTCTGCCTTCTTTATTCGCCGCGTTGGGCGCGCCAATCAGAAGGTCAGCCCTACCGTCACGGTTAACGTCGCCCGCAGGCGCAACGACAAAGCCCGCGAGGTCCCCTGCGCAAGCGCCGTTGATGACAAATCCGCCCGATCCGGCAGCCACTGCCGACAGGTCGACAGACGAAGCGTTTGGTTTGCCGTACACCACGTAGATACGCCCTGCATCGGTAGCTCCGGCGGTATCCCCAAGCGAGGCACCCACGACCATGTCGGCAATGCCGTCGCCATTCAAATCACCAGCGGATGCGACACTTAGCCCGCTCTTGTCCCCGGCGCAGTGACCGGTTATGGCGAATCCACCGCTTCCGGTGGCGACCGCGCTCAGCTCCACCGCGTCGGCACTGCGCTTTCCAAACACGACGTAAGCTGATCCCGCGTTGCTCCCGGCGGTGGGATCGGCCAGGGCTGCGCCGACCAGAAGATCGGCCAGCCCATCGCCGTTGACGTCCCCGACGCCGGCCACGCTGATGGCACTGTTGTCGCCCGCGGCGGCGCCGTTGATTGCAAACCCACCGTCGCCCTGTGCGACAGCACTTAGCGAGACCGAGCTAGTTTTTGTGGTGCCGAACACCACGTAGCTTCGGCCAGCGTCGGCGCCTGCCGCAGTGTTGCTGCCATAGGCTCCCACCAACACGTCATCAAGACCATCGCCGTTTACGTCGCCGGCACGGGCGACGCTGTAGCCGCTCACGTCGTCAGCCGCTTCACCATTGATGGCGAACCCGCCCTTGCCCGCAGCGATGGCCGACAAAAATACGGGTACCCGGGTGTTGTAATCGATTGTTCGGGTAGCCGCCAGGCTTGCGTTACCGGCTTCGTCGGTCGAGGCATTGGCCGCGATGCTCACGGTCATGCTGCCGATCGAAAACGATGGGGGCGTCACCAGCAAGGTGTAATCGGTGCCGCTTATCGCAGTAAATGCGCCCTTCACCGCCCCGGTGACGGTGATGTCATCGGCTGTGAAGCCCGTGGCAGCCCGCGGGAATTTGACGGTGATGAGATAGGCGGGGGTGCCATCTGCTGAGACCAACGAGCTGGTGATGGTTGGAGTGTCACCCTTGGTGTCGTACCGAAGCGCTATGCTGGACCCGGGGAACTGAACCACCAAATTACCGGCCCTATCGGCGGCAGGAACAAAAAATCTCCCCGTATTGTTTGTAAACCCGAATGTAACGTTCGTTTCCTCCGGTGTGGTGGAGGAGGGGGGGGTGAAGCTTATTGTGTAGCGACGAGGGTCCGCCTGATCCTGAACTAGCGGCCCCTTGACCCAGTTGGTGGGTGCAATGAGCGCGTTCCGCAAGTCGGCCAAGACAGTGGTGACCTCTTCGCTGAAGGTAAGTGTCAGGTTGGTCGATTGCCCAGCATTGAGCGTGGTCTTGTCCGCAGTAAGCGCGAGCGTTGGCGCTAGGGTGTCGAAGTAAAAAGTACGAGAGACGATTTCGTTATTCGGATTGCCCTGCGCGTCGGTGAAGAGCCCAGCCGGGATTGTGATTTGTGCACTCCCGTTATTTACGCCTACCGGGGGTGTGAACTCGAACTGAGCCAGGGTGTTGGTGGTGGCGGATGTGGCGGGCGCAAAGTTTGCGTCTAAAAGCTTGGTGGTTAGGGTGCCAGAACTGGCGGTAATGCCATACCGTTTGATCGAAAAAGAATCAGGGAGTCCCGAGACCCTTGAGTCTTCTACGTTAAGGAAGTTGAGATACCCCCAAATCGATCGAGGGAGAGCCGCGCCCTTTAAGCCGATCGTCTCAGTGGCGCCTAGCGTAATGGGTGTAGTGGTAGTGGTGTAGTAGACCCACTGGTCGGCGACACCTGTTGCAGAGCCGAAATACGCAGACGGACTGGCGGTATCGAATTTTGCTTCCCATTTTTCATTGCCCGTACCGCCCAGATTGCCCGCTGCGTCCTGGAAACTGTTTTGCTTGATCGCCACGCGCGCGATGGCCGTCGACCCGTCAACGCCAGGGGTCGGCGTAAACACCGCATACCAGGAGTTCGTATTACCGGGCTTCTGATAAAACTCGCCCAACGTGCCGCCCTGGACGACCACGTCATCCTTGGTGAAGTAGTCGGATGACATGGGTTCGCTGAATCCGAACCTAACCTCGGCAGTGCTTCCTGCTTTGATCAGCTGAGAGGTTCCTTCAGTGGTGCTGACCACAATTGTCGGCACTTGGGTGTCGGCCGGTAACGACAGGGTCAAATCGCTGCCTAGATTAAAGAAGAGATCCGAGTAGCCGCTACCTAACACCCGTAAGCTGAGGGTGTCGGTCCGAGGGCTATCGACCAGCTCGATCGAGGCTTGGTCGCCGGCCGCGTTCATAGAAAACGCTGATACCGCTCCTCCGGTAAATTCGAAATCTTCCCAATTAAGGTCTTCGACCGGTTCACTGAACGAGATCGTTACATTGACCTTTGGATGGGCTGCGGTTAACGCACTTCGATCACTGGTCAGGGTCGCTGTGGGAGGGATCGTGTCTATGGGAAAGACCCATGGATTCTGCGGTTCGTAGTGCGGCGGGTTTCCGGCAGGATCCTCGTACTGATTTTTTTTGAGAACGATTGACACCAGCCCTTCGTAACGCTCGGGCATATTGAGGCGTACTTTGACCAGGCCAGCATTCGGATATTCTTCACGAACAACATAGTCTGGGAAGTCATCGAACGGGAACGGGATGCACTGAACATCGCGTATCGATATCGGTCCCGTTAAGGTAAAGCTGTCTGCCGTCAAGGAGATCTGCTCGCTGAACCAATAAGAGAACGTATCGCGTTCCCAGGGGCGAGGAGGAACCGCCCCCAACAGCTTAGGCGGGATCTGATCGATCAGGATTGTTGGAGAAACTGTGTTGTTGCCCGGATTCCCCAATACGTCTTTCCAGACGGCCGACCCGCTACCTTTGCTGTCGCCGATCCAGTAGGCAATCGACCCGCCGTTCATCAGGGCGGTTGGCAGTAATGCAAAGTTAAACGGGTCCTCTGGTCTTATTGACGTAGGGACTGTGTACTTAACGACGTAAGTGCCGTCGCCGGGGAAGAGTTCGGTGACCTTCAACCCGGGTATGTCCTGGGCTGCCATGACACCTAGCGAAGACGAGGTGACCTGGCCGTCCGGGTAAGTGAGGGTAAAGCCGCTCAACGCAGACTTGTCGAAGGATTGCTGGGCGTAGCCCTTCGGCAGTTCACTGAAGGTCGCTGTGAACTCAAGTACTTCGCCCACCAGCAGCTTGCCATCAGGTTGGTTCGTCGTGATCCTTACAGACGGAAGTTCAGCGTCGATCGGAATGATGTGGCTTCCTCCCGAGCCGCTTTTGCTCCCAGCCAACCAAGAGCCCTCAGCGACCGAGATCCTGGCATTGAAGCGGTTACCCTGGCCGAAATTTGGCGTGAATGTCCCAGAGAACTGCCCGCCGCTGCCTGTGCGCACGAAGTTCTT
>CAISYT010000024.1 GCA_903889785.1 uncultured Caulobacterales bacterium | reverse complement strand
GCCAGCACATTGAGGCGGCCGCGGTGCGGCATGCCGATGCTGATTTCCTTCACGCCAAGCGCGCCGCCTCGCTTGATGATCTGCTCCATGGCCGGAACCAGCGATTCACCACCGTCGAGACCGAAACGTTTGGTGCCCGGGAAGCGCTTGTGCAGGAAGCGCTCGAAGCCTTCGCTCTCGATCAATTTCTTAAGGATGGCGATCTTGCCGTCCTTGGTGAACGAAATTTCCTTGTCGCGCCCCTCGATACGCTCCTGCAGCCAAGCCTTCTCTTCGGGATTGGAAATGTGCATGTACTGCACACCCAGATCGCCGCAATAGGTTCGTCGTAGGATCGCCAGAATTTCGCGGACTGTGCTGGATTCCATGCCGAGAACGAAATCGAGGAAGATTGGCCGGTCGAAATCCGCTTCAGAAAAGCCGTAGGTGGCCGGGTTCAGTTCGCTGGCGTCGCGCGGCGGCGACAGTCCAAGCGGATCGAGGTTGGCCGCAAGGTGGCCCCGCATGCGGTAGGCGCGGATCATCATGATGGCGCGCAGAGAATCCAAGGTGGCCGCGCGCACCAAGTCCGATGACGCGCCGGGCACCTTGGCTTCAATGGACTTGGCCAGCTTGGCTTCAACGGCTGGGGCGACGCTGGCCCACTGGCCATCGAGGGCCGACAGCCAGTCGGGGCGAGCACCAGGAACGGGCTTTGGCGTCCAGGCTGGCTTGACGGCCGCGGCTTGAATGGCCGCGTTCTGGTCGGGCAGGGCCGAGAAGAACGCCTGCCACGACGGCTCTACCGAAGCGGGGTCTGAGGCCCACTTCGCGTAGAGGTCCTCCACAAAGGCGGCATTAGCGCCATAGAGGAAGGAGGTCTCGGTCAAGACCTGGTTGATGATGCCTGCGTCGTCCGCCATCTGCGTTCCGCCCTTGCCGTCCGAATCGGCGATCCATGCCGCTCCTTCGGTATCTAATCGGGGTTTATATCGGGTCTCTTAATCCGGCGAACCGGCCGGCCCATTTTGTCTAATCGCGCCTAACCCTTGAGCAATTCCAGGAGGGTTTCGCCTAGCCGGGCCGGGGACGGCGACACACGGATGCCCGCAGCCTCCATAGCCTGGATCTTGTCTTCAGCACCACCCTTGCCACCACTGATGATGGCACCGGCGTGACCCATGTGACGTCCCGGCGGGGCCGTGCGGCCGGCGATGAAACCAACCATAGGCTTTTTGCGCCCGCACTTGGCCTCATCGATGAGGAATTGTGCCGCCGCTTCCTCAGCGCTGCCGCCAATTTCGCCGATCATCACAATCGACTTGGTGGCCTCGTCTGCCAGGAACATTTCAAGCACGTCGATGAATTCAGTCCCCTTCACCGGGTCGCCGCCGATGCCAACCGCGGTGGTTTGACCAAGGCCTGCGTTGGTGGTCTGGAACACGGCCTCATAGGTCAGGGTTCCCGAACGGCTGACGACGCCGACACTGCCCTGAAAGAAAATCGAGCCGGGCATAATACCGATCTTGCACTGGCCGGGAGTCAGCACGCCCGGGCAGTTTGGGCCCAGCAGGCGCGACTTGGAACCCGCTAGGGCCTTCTTGACCTTGACCATGTCCAGCACCGGGATACCCTCAGTGATGCAGACGATCAGGCCGATCTCCGCCTCAATGGCCTCCAGAATGGAGTCCGCCGCGAAGGGCGGCGGTACGTAGATCACACTGGCGTCGGCGCCTGTCGCGGCCTTAGCCTCGCCGACCGTATCGAAGACGGGCAGGCCAATATGGGTCTGGCCACCCTTGCCGGGGGTAACCCCACCGACCATCTTGGTGCCGTAGGCGATAGCCTGTTCGGTGTGGAATGTGCCTTGGGCACCGGTGATGCCCTGACAGATAACTTTTGTATTGGCGTTGACGAGAACCGACATTAGCGAGCGCCCTTCACAGCGGCGACGATCTTCTCCGCCCCATCCGATAGATCGTTGGCAGCAATGACATTCAGGCCGCTTTCCGAGATAATTTTCTTGCCTTGGTCTACGTTGGTGCCTTCGAGCCGCACCACGAGCGGAACCTGCAGCCCGACTTCCTTCACGGCGGCGATCACGCCCTCGGCGATGATGTCACAGCGCATAATACCGCCGAAAATATTGACCAGAATGCCCTTCACGGCCGGATCAGCGGTGATGATCTTAAAGGCCGCGGTGACCTTTTCCTTGGTCGCCCCGCCACCCACGTCGAGGAAGTTGGCTGGTTCGGCCCCGTATAGCTTGATGATGTCCATGGTGGCCATGGCCAGACCGGCCCCATTGACCATGCAGCCAATTTCGCCATCGAGGGCGATGTAGGCCAGGCCATATTCACTGGCCTTAATCTCTTTCTCGTCCTCTTCGCTGGCATCGCGCAGCGCCACGATGTCGGGGTGGCGGAACAGGGCGTTGCCGTCGAACGACAGCTTAGCGTCCAAAACCCGCAGGTGGTCGTCTGCCGTGACGATCAGCGGGTTGATTTCCAGCATGGCCATGTCCTTGGCCAGGAAGGCTTCATACAGCTGGCTCAACAGACTGGCCGCCTCCTTGGCGAGGCCGCCGGTCAAGCCCAGCGACTTCGCAAGGGCGCGCGCGTGGGTTGGCCACACGCCGGTGGCCGGGTCGATCGAGAAGGTGTGGATTTTTTCCGGCGTGGCGTGGGCGACATCCTCGATGTCCATCCCGCCCTCGGTCGAGGACACGACCGAAACCTTGCTGGTCTCGCGGTCAACCAGCAGCGACAGGTAGAATTCCTTCGCGATCGCCGCGCCTTCCTCGATGTAGAGGCGATTGACCTGCTTGCCCTTGGGGCCGGTTTGGTGAGTCACCAGCACCCGGCCGAGCATTTCGGCGGCATTGCTTTCGACCTCAGCCACCGACTTGACGACGCGAACGCCGCCCTTGGCGTCGGGGCCGAGCCCTTCGAATTTGCCCTTGCCGCGCCCGCCAGCGTGGATCTGGCTCTTTACGACAAAGACTGGGCCAGGGAGCTTTTCGGCGGCCGCCTTGGCTTCAGCCGGCGTGAAGGCTGCGAAACCCTTCGGAACGGGGACGCCGAACTGCGCCAGTACGGCCTTGGCCTGATGCTCGTGGATGTTCATCGTTCGCCTTTTCCCGCGTTCCCGCATCGGTTCGGCACCTTATAGGAGTCGCGATGGAGCGGCGCAACCGCTTGCGCCCGGAAAAGCGTCAAGTTAGTCTTAGCTAGACTTAGCTAGAAAATATGATGACGACGATCAATATGTTCGAGGCCAAGAGTCAGCTCTCGAAACTGGTTGAGCTGGTTGAAAATGGCGCGGAGGCGGAAATCATCATCGCCCGCAACGGCAAACCCGCGGCCCGGCTCGTTCCGATGCATCATCGCGCGCCGGGGCGTCGCATCGGGGTGGCCGAGGGCCAGTTCTCGGTCCCTGACGATCTGGACGCCGAAAGCGACGTCATCGCCGTGATGCTCGGCGGTCGCCGCCCATGAGGCTGTTGCTCGACACCCAGGTGGCGCTGTTCGCCCTGGCCGATCCGGAAAAGCTGACACCTCAGGCGCACGACCTGATCGAAAACCCAGCCAACACAGTGTTCGTCAGCGTGGTGTCGCTGTGGGAAATTTCGCTCAAGCACAGCTTGGCCCCAGAGGGCGCGGCGCGTGTGCCTATCGGCGCAGCGCGGGCCGCCAACCTTTTCCGACGCGCCGGCTACGACATGCTGGACCTCACCCCAGCCCATGTGCTGCTGGCCGAGACCCTGCCCATGTTGCACGCCGATCCGTTCGATCGCTTGCTGGCCGCTCAGGCCCAAGCCGAGCCCCTACGCCTGCTAACCCGTGACGCGCGCCTCGCCGCCTACAGCGATACGATCATTCGGGTGTGATCCACGCACCCTGCTAGAAGAAGACCCGCCACATCAAGCGGCCGGGAACGAAGGTAAAGGCGCCGGCGATGAACAGGCCGCCGACGACCAAACCGGTCATCATATGCCGATGCAGCCTGACCCGATGGGTGCGGGCAGCCCAGACCCCAAGCGGGGTCGCGAAGGCAACCCATCCCGGCAGCAGATGAATCCAACTCATATGTCCCGGGTTGAGGGTGCGGACGAAGAAGGATGACACCGCCGTGGTCATCATCAAAATTACCCAGGCCCAGCCGAGCGTGCGGTGAACCCGCGTGCCCTTGGCGCCTGACAACATGAACAGCGCGATCAAAAAGGCACTGAGCGCCGCATAGAGGTGCAGCTGAATCGTCCAGCTCTGCCGCGCCACCAGCGCCCAGTCTGGCGCATGCAGATGGGCGCGGGCAAACCCGGCGAGCTGATCACGGGTCAGCCAAAGCACCGCGAGATTGAGGGCGATGGCTGGCAGGATGACAAGGCGAAACGTCGTGTTGGTGGTGTTGGGTATTTTCATGGCGGGCGTCCCGGCGGGTTGTCAGGCGAGGTCGAGATCGCCAAGTCAGCGGAGCCCTTCCGCTGCCGAAACCTCGGATACGTGACTTGACCGATCCTCTGCGTGAATCGACGCCCAATGCCCTTCACGCTTCGCCAGCCGCAGCGATCACCCTGCCGCGGATCACCCTGATCTGCGTCGCGGCCGGCGCCTTTCTGGCGCTGATCGGACCGCTCGGCACCGGCGATGCGCCAATCGCGCTGCGGCTGGGCTACTGGATCGTCGCGATGGTTGGCGGCGGGGTGATCGGATGGGCCACAACCCAAATGGTGCTGCGCTGGAGGTCGCTATACGACCGCGTCTGGCCACAGATCCTGACGATCGCCCTCCTGATGAGCGCGCCAACAACAGCGATGATATGGGTCTGGGGTCGACTCACCTTCAGTATCACACTGAGTGCCGGGGAATGGCCGGCGCTTTATGGATCAGTGCTGCTGATCAGCCTGGTGATGACCGCCCTGAATCGGCTGATCCTGGTCGCCCCTGCAGTAAGGTCAGCCCCTAAGCCGCACCTGAACACGCCGTTCCTCGACCGCCTCACGCCGTGTCTGCGCGACTCTGTGCTGTATGCGGTCGAAGCACAGGATCATTAGCTGCGCGTCCATACCGATAAGGGGTCGGACCTGATCCTGCTGCGCCTGGCCGACGCTATCGGTGAGTTGAGCGCAATGAAAGGTGCCCAGACCCACCGTTCCTGGTGGGTCGCGCGGCAGGCGGTGCAGAGCGTCAAGCGCCGCGATGGCCGCGCCACCCTAACCCTCAAGGGCGGAATCATGGCGCCGGTCAGCCGGACCCAGGCCACGGTTCTGCGGCAACAGGGTTGGTTCTAGAGGCTGGCTTGGACGGGCGTTCGATCCAAAACGGCGCGAATGCAGGCCCTTCTATGGCCGCAAACACCGGGGTAAGAGGGCGCATGGTCGTTCGCTTATCCCATGCCGCCCTGATCGCCGCCGCGCTGCTGGTGGCCGGGGTCGCGCACGCCCAGAGCCCGGCCCGACCCCTGCAACCGATCGGTTCGCCCCCGGCCATGTCGCCTGCCAGTGCCCAGTCCACCCCGACCAGCATCGACGACCTGCTCGATCAATCTACCGATGAAGACGACGCCCCGCCGCAGTTGGCAGTACCCGGTCTGACCAGCCAACAGCTGGATGCCCGTATCTTGGGCGGTGCCGCTGCCGCCCAAAGCCTACAGGGCCCAATGGACGGCGCATGGTCTCTGCAGGCCACGGCAGATAAGGTGGCCCTCTATACCTTCCAGTTTGTCGATTCCCCCAAACCCTCTGCCAATCTGGAGGGTGCTTGGCGCGACCTGCGTCGCGGCGACGGGCTCAGTAGCACTGGGTTGATCGCCGATGTGCAGCGCTCTGGCGCGCTGCTGCAGGCCTCGTTCTATCCCAAGGGTGGAATCGAATCCACCTCGGTCAGCCTCATCCAGCAGACCGACGGAAACTGGGCCGGTCAGCTAACGCAGGGCGGCCTCACCACAGCGGTGCAGATGGTCCGCAGCGAGCCGCTGCTGAACGTCGCGCCACTGCGCAACCCGGGGTCAGGCGTGGTCTCGCCCTATCACAACGACAACACCCGCGCCGCGCCGGTTCGCAAGGCCAAGGGTAAGGCTGTCCGCAGCAAGTCGGCCCGGAAGGCCAAGGTCAAAAAGAGTAGGGCCAAGACGGGCGGATCGAAAATAGCCCGCCCTAAAAAGGCGACGAAAAAAGTCGCGACGAAGAAGACGAGATAGCGACCGTCACGGATACACGGCCTGAATCCCAGCGGGTCGGCATGAGACCGACGCTGGCATTTTTAACAGATATTGAGCGCTGACCGCGCCGCAACCACGGCCTGGGCGAGCGTTTCCACCGGATAGGCCTGGGCCGCTCCGACCCCCCAGACGGGGCCCGGCCAAGCTGGATCGCCCGCGCGACGCCCGACCAGATGCAGGTGTAGCTGAGGCGTCACATTGCCCAGCGCCCCCAGATTCAATTTTTCGACCGGCAGGCCCAGGACTCCACCCACAGCGCGTACGGCAGCGCCAGCGGCCACAGCCTCCTCGATCAGCTGGCCGCGCTGGACCACATTGAGATCTTCGATCTCCCGCAAACCAAGCTTTTGCGGGATGAGAACCAGCCAAGGCCAACGCGCGTCGGCCTGTAGGCAAACCTCGCAAAGCGGCAGCTTTCCGACGCTCACCGAGGTGGCTTCGAAGGCAGGATCGAGGATAAAGCCGAAATCTTCCATGCCCCTCTCTTGCAGGCTGGGCCGCACGGGTCTAGACGGCCCCAACTCTAAAGCTTCCAGACACAAGCGAGAATACAATGGCTCGAGCGAAAATCGCCCTCATCGGCGCTGGCGCTATCGGCGGCACCCTGGCTCACGTAGCCGCCCGCGAAGAACTGGGCGATGTGATCCTGTTCGACATCGCCGAAGGCGTGCCGCAAGGCAAGGCTCTGGACATCGCCGAAGCCTCTCCGGTGTTTGGCAAGGACAGCCTGCTGAAGGGCGCTAATGACTACGCCGACATCGCCGGTGCAGACGTCTGCATCGTTACCGCTGGTGTGCCGCGTAAGGCCGGTATGAGCCGCGATGATCTGCTGGGTATCAACCTCAAGGTCATGAAGTCAGTCGGCGAAGGCATCAAGGCCCATGCCCCTAACGCATTCGTGATCTGCATCACCAACCCGCTCGACGCCATGGTCTGGGCCCTGCGCGAATTCTCCGGCCTGCCGCACAACAAGGTGGTGGGTATGGCGGGCGTGCTCGACAGCGCACGCTTCCGCTGGTTCCTGGCCGAAAAGCTTGGCGTCTCGGTGGAAGACGTTCACGCCTGGACCCTGGGTGGCCACGGCGACGACATGGTGCCGATGGTCCGCTATTCCACGGTTGGCGGTCTGCCACTGCCGATCCTGGTCGAACAGGGCGCAATGAGCCAGGATGAGCTGGACGGCATCGTCAAGCGCACCCGCGGCGGTGGCGGCGAGATCGTTGCCCTGCTGAAGACCGGCTCGGCCTTCTACGCCCCTGCCGAAAGCGCCATCGCCATGGCCAAGTCCTACCTGAAGGACAAAAAGCGCGTGCTGCCGGTGGCGGCACACCTGACCGGCCAATACGGCCTGAACGGCCTTTACGTTGGTGTGCCCGCCGTGATCGGTGCCGGCGGCGTCGAGCGCGTGGTGGAATTCCCGATGGACGATAGCGAAAAAGATATGTTCGCCAAATCTGTGGAGTCGGTGCAGGGCCTGATCGCCGCCTGCAAAACAATCGAACCCAGCCTCGCTTAGAGGCCGAAACATGCGGGATTGCCTCTGCCGGCGCTTTCGCGTCACAAATTCAGGCGATTTATCAGCAAGCTTGCGGTAAGATTGAGCTGTGGGCATGTTTTAATGATGAATGCCAAAACATATCGCGCGCTGGGACTTAGCTGCTTGCTCGTTGGAATCGGCGGTGGTGAAGCGTTCGCCCAAAGCGCAGCAGAGCCCACCCCGCCAGGCCTGGCTGAGGCGGCTCCCGCGACCAACGGCGTGATAAGCTATCCGCCGTCTTTCTTCGATGAGTACCGGCCGACCACGGCATCCGAAATGGTCAACCGGATCCCAGGGTTCAATTCCAGCCGCGGCGACGACGTGCGCGGCTTTGGCGGCGCGGCCGGCAATGTGCTGATCGACGGTGCGCGGCCGTCGTCTAAGTCTATCTCCGTGGACGAGGCCTTGCGGCGTATGCTGCCCAGCCAGGTAGAACGCATTGACCTCATTCGCGGCGGAGCACCCGGCATCGACATGCAGGGCCAAGCGGTGGTGGCCAATGTGATCCGTAAGAATGGCGCGGAAACTAATCTGACGTTCGAATATATGGGAAAACTCTACAACGACCATCCTTTTGGCGCCTCGCCCCGCATGGACGCCACGACCCGGATAGGCGACCTGCGCCTGAACGGCTCGGTCAACGCCCGGTTCGAGAAACAGCAGGGCGACAGCGGTAACGGCAACTTTATCCGCCGTAACGGCCGCGGCGATCTGGTGGCAAGCGGTCCTTTCCACGCCAATATCGACAGCCGGATCTACTCGGCCAATGCGGCTGCTGAATACCACACCTTCCGCCTGAACGTCGGTGCCGAGCGGGCCGAGACGCCCCGGACGGAATACGCCGACCTGATCAATAACCTTGGGGTGCGCAGTACCGAAAAGGTCGTCAATGACGTGACCGCCGACAAGGCCGAGATCGGCGGCGACTACCAGCGCCCCCTGGCTTTCGGCCTGACCGGCCGCCTGATCGGCCTCTACACCTACAAAGCCAGCGACTTGGTCTCGGTGCAGACCCGTCCCGGCGTCGCTACCCGTTCGACCAAGACCACCGATGGCGGCGAATCCATAGTCCGCGGCACGATGCGCCGCGTGTTTTCGAGTGTAACCCTTGAGACGGGCGGCGAGATTGCCATCAACACTCTGGATGTGAAGAATAGCCTGGCCACTGGCGGCATCGCCGTGATCCTGCCCTCTGCCAATGTGCGGATCGCGGAGAGGCGTGCCGAAGGCTTCGTCAACGCCGTCGCCAAGGCGACCCCACAACTCTCGATAGAAGCCGGGGTTCGCATAGAGACCTCGACCATCACCCAGAGCGGTGACGTTTCGAAAGAAAGGACCCTCACCTTCCCCAAGCCGCGCATGGTGCTTAGCTTCGGGCTCTCCAAGGCCGTCCAGCTACGCGCGCGAATCGAGCGGACCGTCGGCCAACTGAATTTCGAAGACTTCGCCGTCTCTGGAGACCTCTCCGCCGGAGTTCTAAACGTCGGCAACTCAAACCTCCAACCCGAACGGGCGTGGGTGAGCGAGATCGCCTGGGAACAGCGGTTCTGGGACAAGGGTGCCCTGGTGCTCACCGCAACCCACAGTGCCGTTGAGGCCGTGGTCGATGTGACCCCGATCTTCTCAGGCGCGAACGTGTTCGACGCGCCGGGCAACCTTGGCAAAGGGACCAAGGACGAAATGAACGCCACCCTGGCGTTGCCGTTCGACAACATCGGCCTCAAGGGCCTGTCATTGCGGGGCAGCTATACTTGGCGGCGGTCTCGGGTTACTGATCCGACCACACATCTTGAGCGACCATTCTCAAGTCTCAATCCCTGGGAAGGTCAGTTCAATCTGACTCAGGATTTGCCGCGGCTGAAATCCACCTTAGTCATCACGACAATGCAGCTAGGCAACAAGGTGCGGCAGTACCGTAGCAATGAGACCCGATTCGACTACACCACGCCTAATTACGTCAACATCCAGTACAACTGGCGACCAAATCCGACCTTCCTCGCCTCAGTGCAGCTGTTTGAGAACATCTTCCTGCGTGAGCGCCGCCGTGAGCGGGTGATCTACAGCGGGGCCCGTTCAAACGGGATCATCAGCCTTACCGAAGAACGTTCGGCCGAGATGGAGCCGTTCATCATGTTCCGGCTGCGTAAGTCTTACTAGGTGAGCGGATAGTCCGCCTCGAGGCGGTAGCGCGGGCCTTCGGGCGTTGGCCGGCTAGAATACAGCCCAAACGAGGAAATCTCGAATGCGGGGCTCTTCAGGAGATTGTTGGCCTGGATCCAATGCGCCACGTCGAGCCCGCTGGCACGCCGCAGGTAGGCCAGGGTGACATGGGGCCGATAGATCCGCGCCTCCGGCTTGATCCCCGCACGACGGGCGGCGCTCTCGCAGGCCTTGGCCAGACGCACCAGCGGCACGCTCTCATCGACCCCAGCCCAGACCGCATGCAGGTCGGCGTCCTCACCAAATGAGCCGGCCCCTGAGATCGTCAGCGAGAACGGCCGACCTTCGATTTGAATCAGTTCCGCATCGAGATCGCGGGCGACATCCTCGCGAATGTCGCCGAAGAACCGCAGGGTGATGTGCAAGACGTCGAGCGGCCGCCATGACGCCCCCTCGATCCCACCCTGGCGCGCCATCAGGCCGATGCCAATCTCGTCCGGCACAGGCACGGCGGCAAACAGGCGGATCATCTGCATGCCTTCAGGGCCTGGACTACCGCCGGCGCAATGCGCTGGGCCACCCGCAAAGCCCCAGCAGCATTCGGGTGGACGCCATCTTCCTGGATCAAGTCGGGGCGCCCCTCCACGGGGACGAGGATATTGGCATAGAGCGGAACTCGGGCCGCCTTCGACACAGCCGGGAACACCGCATTGAAATCGCGCGCATAGCCCGCCCCAATGATCGACGGGGCGGCGATCCCGACCAACATGGCCGGGATCTTCCGCGCCTTCAGATGAGCCAGGATGGCGGCCAGATTGCGCTGCATCGCCTTGGGGTCGAGCCCTTGCAACAGGTCGTTACCACCAAGGGCGACGATACAAAGCTGGGTCGTGGACCGCACGCTGAAATCTACCCGTTGCAGTCCGGCGGCTGTGGTGTCGCCCGAAACCCCGGCCGCGGTGACGTGAGCCGGGACGCCCAGTCGGTTCAGTTCGGCCTCCAGCCGCGCCGGCACAGCCTGGCCAGCGCGCAGGCCGTAGCCGGCCGTTATGGAGTCTCCAAGCATCGTGATCCGCACCGGTGCCGGTGCCGCAAAGGCACGGCCCCAGATCCCGACGGCGAGGGTAGAGAAAATAACGGATCGGCGACTGTGGTTGCGCATGACTTTGCCCTATCTAGGATAGGCGCGCTCTGCGTCCAATCCCTACAGGTATCGATGTTTGATCGCGACGAGACGGCCCCGCCCCTGCACTTGGACGCCGTCACCCTGACCCTGCCGTCCGCCGCCGGACCGGTCGACATCTTGCGTGGCGTCTCCCTGACTGTGAAAGCCGGCGAACGTGTGGCGGTGGTCGGGTCTTCGGGCAGCGGCAAGTCATCTCTGATCGCCGTCGCGGCTGGGCTGGAGCGACCCACCACCGGGACCGCAAGCCTGTTCGGGACTGACCTTGGGCCCCTGAGTGAAGACGGCCGCGCACGGCTGCGACGCGGGCGGGTTGCGCTGGTGTTCCAGCAGTTCCACCTCCTGCCCAACATGACCGCGCAGGAAAATGTCTCCGCGCCGCTCGAAATCGCGGGCGTAGACAACGCCACGCAGACAGCCCGCGTCTGGCTGGATCGCGTCGGCCTAGGCGGACGTCTCGATCATTATCCGCAGCAGCTTTCCGGCGGAGAACAACAGCGCGTCGCCCTGGCCCGCGCCCTCGCCGGCCGTCCGGCCCTGCTATTCGCCGACGAGCCCACCGGCAACCTCGACAGCGCCAATGCCAAGGGAGTCGCTGAGCTGATGTTCAACCTGGTGGCCGAGACAGGGGCGGCGCTTGTGCTCGTGACCCACGATCTGGCTCTGGCGGCCCGCGCCGACCGCCAGGCGGTGATGGCTGACGGACTGATCGTTTGAACCTCCCGTTCCGCTTCGCCGCCCGCGAGCTGCGCGCCGGCGTAGCCGGGTTTCGCATTTTTCTGGCCTGCCTGGCGCTAGGCGTGGCGACAATCGCCGCCGCCGGCTCGACGGCGCAGGCCTTCCGTGAGGGGCTGGGAGCGCAGGCGCGCGAGATTCTGGGCGGCGACATCCGGATCAACACAGGTCAACGCCGCTTCACACCGCAGGAACAAGCCGCCTTCGCTGCCAAGGGGCAGGTGTCCTATTCAGTTGCGGTCCGCGCCATGGCCCAAACCCCCGCCGGTGATCGCCGTCTGGTGGAGCTGCGCGGCGTGGACGATCTCTATCCGCTGGCCGGGACCGTCGACGTCACCGGCACGCGCAGCCTGGCCGCAGGTTTAACGGCTCGGGGCGATGCTGCGGGGGCCTTGGTCGAACAGGCCCTGTTGGATCGACTGCACCTCAAGATCGGCGACCGCTTCCTGGTGGGCAACCTCCCCCTAGCGATCACCGGAGTGCTGGTAACAGAGCCTGACCGGGTCTCGCGCGGTTTTGCCCTGGGGCCGCGTGTGCTGGTGCGCCTATCAACCCTAGAGCGCAGCGGATTCCTCGCCCCCGGTTATATCTTCAACGTCTCGGCCAAGATCGCCCTGCCCAACGGCGAAGACCCCAAGCGCCAGATCGCGGCGCTCAAGCGGTTGCTGCCGGATGGGCGTCTGCGCATGACAGAGCGCAGCGACGCCGCCGCCGGATTCAAGCGGCTGATCGACCAGCTAGAATATTTCCTCGGCTTTATCGGCCTAGCCTCGTTAGTTGCCGGCGGTCTGGGCGTATCGGGGGCCGTCAGCGCCTTTTTAGAGGCCCGAAAGCCTTCCATTGCCGTCCTCAAGGCCCTAGGGGCTGAAGGGGCACTGATCCGCGACATGTACCTGATCCAAATCGCCCTGCTGGCCTTGCTGGGTGTGCTGATCGGACTACTGATCGGCGCGCTTGCACCCCTGGCCCTGGGGGAAATCGCTAAGAAAGACCCGCCGATACCGGCCCTTTTCGCGATCTATCCGCTGCCCCTTATCAAGGCCGGTGCCTTCGGCGTGCTTGCGGCCGCCGCCTTTTCGCTCGGCCCGCTGGCCCGCGCCCGCGCCACGCCACCAGCCAGCCTGTTTCGTCGCGACCTCACGGCGCGCCTGCCCTTCAGCCCTGAGTCTGTAGCCGCTGGCCTTGCCACCTGCGGTCTCGCCGGCCTGGCGGTGATCACTGCACCGACGCCGTTGTCGGCCGCTGCGATGATCGGCGGCGTGGCGGCAAGCTTTCTGATCCTTTGGCTTCTGGGTTTGGGAGCCACCAAAGGCGCGGGCCGACTGCGCGCCCTGACTCGCGGCACAGCACGGATTGGCCTGGCCAACCTGGCCGGTCCGCATTCGGCTGCGCGCACCGCCACACCGGCTATCGGCCTGGGAATTGCCCTGCTGACCGCCGTGGTGCTGATCCAGTCCAGCCTGCTAGCGCAGGTGACGCAGGCCGCGCCGCAAAGCGCGCCTTCCATCGTGTTCATGGATGTGCCGGGCGAGCAGGCGGCTTCGTTTGACCAGACCGTGTCTCAGGCGTTCGGACGAGCCCTCACCCGTCGCGACTACCTGCGCTTTCCATACATAACCGGGCGGATCATCACCGTGCGCGGCGGGGCGCTAGACCGGCGCAAGCTGCGCGGCGCAGGGCGGCGGCTGTATGACAACGATGTTGCCATGTCGGTCATAGGCGCACAGCCGGCGAATACGCGTATCGCTTCGGGCAAATGGTGGCCCTCAGACTATGCCGGGCCGCCGTTGATCTCGCTGGACGAGGAGGTTGCGAAGAGCGCGGGCGTTAAACTTGGCGATCCTATCGTGCTGCAGGTGCTGGGAACCGAGATTAAGGCCACGGTCACGTCCTTGCGCAAGGTGGACTACGGCGGCTTTGGCCCGACCTTCGCGGTCATCCTCGACCCACATACCTTAGACGGTGCGCCGGTGCGTCAGATCGCCATCGCCAAGGCCTCGCAAGCCGAGGAGTCCCGCGCGACCCGGGCCTTGGGGGCCAGCTTCCCTGGCGTTAATGTGATCAGCGTACGCGAACAGCTGGAAGTAGCAGCAACGCTGTTCGAAAAACTGTCCCTGGCCATTCGGGGTGCATCGGCCATTGCCGCCCTGGCCGGACTGCTGGTCCTGGCCGGTGCCATAGCCGCCGGGGCACCGGCGCGGGCGCGAGAGGCGGCAATGCTCAAGGTTCTGGGTGGATCGCGTTGGCAAATTCTAATCGCCTACGGTCTTGAATACGGCAGCGTTGGCACCGTAGCCGGATTCGCTGGCGCGGCCCTGGGTTTCGCGGCCGCATGGCCAGTGGTGACACAGGTGTTCGAAGCCAGGTTCGCCTTCGACGCCTCGGGCGTTTTCGCCCTGGTGGGCGGGGCGGCAGTCCTAACCGGCGGCGGCGGACTGGTCGCCGCGGCTATGGCCCTATCGCGCCGCCCGGCACCGGTCCTTCGAGGAGAATAGGGCGTCGAGGCCTCGCTTTGTCGGAAGGCCTTGCGCCCGCCTCAATCCGACACGATATTTAGGTCTGCGCCCAACCAGGGCGTTTTGAAGGACAGATTTTCGATGAGCGATTTCAACGGCAACTTCGCGCGATCGGTCACAGCAGACCGCGCCGACATGTCGGTGGATGCCGGACTGCGCAGCTTTATGCTGGGGGTCTATAACAAGGTAGCCCTCGGCCTGGTGCTGTCGGCGGCCCTCGCCTTTATAACCGGCGCTTATCCGCCGGTGCGGGACCTCATGTTCGTACAGACCGCACGAGGCATCGGCTACACCGGCCTTGGCACCATCGTGGCCTTCGCGCCGCTGGTGCTGATGCTGATTTCCGGGTTCGCGGTGCGTAACCCCAGCCCGCGTAGCTCGGGCATGTTGTACTGGGGGATCGTCTCCCTGATCGGTGCCAGCCTCGGCGTCGTTGTGCTGATGTACACGGGTGCCTCGATCGCCCAGACCTTCTTGATCACTGCGGCCAGTTTCGGGGCTCTTTCTCTGGTGGGCTACACCACCAAGAAGGACCTGACCGGCATGGGCAGCTTCATGATCATGGGTCTGTTCGGTCTGATCCTCGCCTCGGTGGTCAATATTTTCCTGCATTCGCCGGCGCTCTATTTCGCCGTCAATGCCCTGGGCGTGCTGATATTCGCGGGTCTGATCGCCTACGACACTCAGCGCCTGAAGGGCACCTACTACAGCCTGGGCGGTGATCAGGCGGCGATGGGCGTGGCCACCAACTACGGCGCGCTGAGCCTCTACATCAACTTTATCAACCTGTTCCAATTCCTGCTCCGATTCATGGGCAACCGCCGCTAGAGCCGAGGGACAGGCTAGAATAGCCAAGCCCCGGAGAGCGATCTCCGGGGCTTTTTGTTGGCTAGTCCACCACGCGGAAGCGATGGCGATCGAACAGCTTGAGCACCGTCTCCAGCCTGTGACCGCGTCGCAGGATCTGACCGCCCTGGCCAATGACTGACCAGGCACCCTGGCGCGAGGCCAGCGCTGGACGTTTTTCAATACGATAGAGCGGCTGATCCTGGCTGCGGCGGAACACGCAGAACACGGCCAGATCGCTGAGGCCGTCGATGGCGTAGTCGCGCCATTCGTTGGCGGCGACCATCTGGCCATAAAGGCGCAGCAAGAGATTGAGGTCGCGCCGGTCGAAGACCACGACACCGGCGAGCGGACGAGCGTCAACTGACATTGGGGTCAGCCTAACCCCAAGATGAGGCAATTCGCCAGGGCTTAGAGCGCGCTGAGTTAACAGATGGCTGATTTTGCCGCCCGGCCGGGCAATACAACATTGGGTGCGCGACCCATCGAGGTCTGCATCGTCGCAACGAGGCAGCACGGACCGGAAATGTGCGCCGGCCGTCACACCTGCCGCGAAATGACCTTATTTTGGTCTCGCCACCGCCTGCTTGCGCTCGGATAAGGCAGGGGTCGGTCAGTTGGGCGCTTTGGGTTTCGGACCCTGAACAGACCCACTAGATTTCCAGGCGATGAGCTGACTGGCGCTTAGAGTTGAAGCCTGTGCCGCCCAATGCCCGCCTCAGGCCGCGCAGGCTTTTTCTTGCCCGCGGCACTGGGTTGCCAAATTCGCCCTCAGCGCGGGGCACTGTCCTCGGTCTTATCGGCCGGTATTGCCATGGCCCCAACCAGGGGCCCGCCCCTTACGCCCTGCACCAGGATCGCTGTTGAAAGCCCGTCTTCCTTGGTCGCCGGCAGGCGATAGGCGCGGGGTTTGCCAGCCCAGGGGCCCAGCCGCACCAGTTCGCGCACGACGTTGCGATAGTCGAGCGTCTGGCCGCGATTATCGCCGCGACGCACCGACACCTGCTGGGCGTTGGGATCGAACCGCACCAGCCAGACCTCTGCGCCGCCGGCCGGAACGCGGCCCGAGCCAACGGCAATCCGTGTCGGGCTCAGGGCCTGCATATCGGGAGAATTGATCCGAGCCTTGGCCTGGGCCGCCAGCAAGGTGTCTAATGCACCGGCCTTGGCACCCGAACCCTGGACCTTGCCGTTCAGAACCACCTGCGGGGTAAAGACCTCGCGGATGCCAAAATGTTTCTCATAGGCGCGCTGGCGGTCGGTAAACTCGGCCTCCGCAAAGGTGTCTTTCCAGCCCAGATAGTCCCAGTAATCGACCGAGAAGATCAGGGGCAGCACATCGTCGCGCTCGGCCAGTGCCGCAACGGCCGCATTGGCGGAGCCACACGAGGAACAGCCCTGGGCCGTGAACAGCTCGACCACCACAGGGGCCTTAGCCGCCCAGGCGGGGTTATAGAGCGCTCCAGCCCCCAGAAGGGCCAAGCCGGATAGGATCGTCGCCACGCTGCGCATTGCGCAGCAATAAAGCGAGTTTCGTCCGATTTGATCCCTCACGAGGGCGTTACCTTTTCCCGACGCCCTAGACCGCGTCGCGGGCTAGGTTGCGCAGCACATAGTTCAGCACCCCGCCGTTCTTGAAATACTCAAGCTCGGTGGGGGTATCGATACGGCAGCGCACAGGGAAGCGCGCGATACGGCCATCGCCAGGGCGATAGAGCTCGACGATCAACTGCTTGCGAGGCGCGAGGTCCTGCAGGCCGCGGATCGAGACGATTTCATCGCCATTCAGGCCCAGCTTGTGCCAGCCATCGGCAACGAACTGCAGCGGCAGCACGCCCATACCCACCAGGTTGGACCGGTGGATCCGCTCGAAACTCTCGGCAATCACCGCGCGGACGCCCAGGAGCTTGGTGCCCTTGGCCGCCCAGTCGCGCGACGAGCCGGTGCCGTATTCCTTGCCGGCGAAGATCACCGCCGGACGGCCTTCTTCCATGTACTTCATGGCGGCTTCGTAGATCGTCATGGTCTCGCCAGACGGGAAGTGCTTGGTCACACCGCCTTCGATTTCCGGCGTGATCTTATT
>CAISYT010000023.1 GCA_903889785.1 uncultured Caulobacterales bacterium | reverse complement strand
GCGGCCGGCGTGCGGGTGGCGGCAGACGACCGCTGGAGCGACATCTTCAGTAAGGTTCTGGTCGAAAAGATCGAGCCGAACCTGGGCCAGGGCGTGCCAACAATCCTCTGCGAATACCCCCTACGCGAGGCAGCATTGGCGCGACCAAAGCCCGGTAGCCCCGGCGCGGCTGAACGGTTCGAGCTTTATGTCTGCGGCATAGAACTGGCCAATGCATTTGGCGAATTGACCGACGTCGCCGAACAACGCCGACGCTTCGAGGACGAGATGGCGCTGAAACAGGAAATCTATGGCGAGGCCTATCCGATCGACGAGGCCTTCCTAGAGGCGCTGGGCCGAATGCCGCCTGCCAGTGGTGGGGCCTTGGGATTCGACCGTCTGGTCATGCTGGCGTCGGGCGCGCAGCGTATCGAGCAGGTGATCTGGACGCCGGTGGCATGACCATGCGTGACCTCGCCTCGCTCGAACGCGCCGGCTTGATCGCCGCCGAGCGGTTGCCCGCCCTAGAGGCGGTGACTGCTCGCTATGCTGTGGCCATCACGCCAGCCATGCAGGCTCTGGTCGATCCCGCCGATCCAAACGACCCGATCGCCGCACAGTTTGTTCCGAATGAGCGTGAACTGGCCAGCGATCCGGCCGAGCGCGCCGATCCGATTGGCGATGCCGCCCACAGCCCGGTTGAGGGGGTGGTGCACCGCTACCCTGACCGTGTGCTGCTGACGCTCAACCACGTCTGCGCGGTCTACTGCCGTTTCTGTTTCCGGCGCGAGACGGTGGGCAATCCAGAGACGGGCGCCCTCTCGCCCGCCGCCTTCGATGCGGCCCTGGCTTATATCGCCGCCCATCCAACGATTTGGGAAGTTATCCTGACCGGTGGTGACCCGCTGGTGCTGTCAGCACGCCGGCTGGGCGAGGTCATGCAGCGGTTGGGGGCCATCGCGCACGTCAAGGTGGTGCGCCTGCACACCCGCGTGCCAGCCGCCGACCCCGCCGCTGTAACGGACGCCTTGGTTGCTGCCCTGAAATCCGGCGGTCAGGCGGTCTATGTGGCCCTTCACGCCAATCATCCACGCGAATTCACCGCCGCCGCCCGCGCCGCCTGCGCCCGCCTGATTGACGCCGGCATTCCGATGGTCAGCCAGACCGTGCTGCTGGCCGGCGTGAATGACGATGCCCAGACGCTGGGCCAGCTGATGCGCGCCTTCGTCGAAACGCGGATCAAGCCCTACTACCTGCACCATGCCGACCTGGCCCCAGGCACGGCCCACTTCCGCACCTCCATCGCCAAGGGGCAGGACCTGATGCGCGCCCTGCGCGGCGATCTCTCCGGCCTAGCCATGCCAACCTATGTGCTCGATATCCCCGGTGGTTACGGCAAGGTCCCTGTGGGACCGGACTACCTAGCAAAGGTCACGGTTGAAGACCCCTGGGGCGGGGCTCACCCCTACCCTCCGACCGATTAGGCTTGGGCCGGTGCGCTTCAATCCCTAACATAGCCGCAACAGTGCGCGGATTAAGACCAACGAGAGGGGAAGCGGATGGACGACCAGTTCGAGGCGCGAACCATCCGCAAGGTTATGTGGCGGCTCATACCGCTGCTGCTTGCGGCCTATCTGGTGGCCTACATCAACCGGGTGAACATCGGCTTCGCCCCGACCATGAAGAGCGACCTGGGGCTGTCGGCCTCGATCTTCGGCCTGGGAGCAGGTCTGTTCTTCATCAGCTATTTCATCTTCGAGATCCCCAGTAATCTGGCGCTTGAGAAGTTCGGCGCACGGCGCTGGATCGCCCGGATCATGTTAACCTGGGGCTTGCTGTCGATGGGCATGGCCCTGGTCAAGGGCGTGACCAGCTTCATGATCCTGCGCTTTGCCTTGGGCGCGGCAGAGGCCGGGTTCTTCCCGGGCATAATCCTGTACCTGACCTACTGGTTCCCGGCCCGCTATCGTGCACGGATGATCGGCTGGTTCATGGTGGCCATCCCCCTATCGCTGGCCTTGACTGGGCCGGTTTCGAACCTGGTCATGCAGGCGCTGGCCGGGGTGTTCGGGCTGAAGGACTGGCAGTGGCTGTTCATCGCCGAAGCCATCCCAACCGTGCTTTTGTCGCTCGTGGTGCTGATCCTGCTTCCCGATAAGCCCAAGGACGCCAAGTGGCTGACGCCCGAGGAGCACGACTGGCTGCAAGGGACCATCGATTCCGAACAGCGCCAGATCGAATCTAACCACTCCGCCATGAAGCTGCTGACCGCGCTTACCGACGGGCGCACCCTGGCCTTGGCCTTCATCTATTTCGCCAACACGACCTGCAGCTATGGCGTGGGATTCTTCCTGCCGCAGATCATTAAGGGCCTGGGCAGCAGCAACAGCGCTGCAAACTACCTGTCGTCACTGCCGTTCACGGCCGGCGCTGTCGGGATCATCCTGTTCGGCGAGATTTCCGACCGGTTCAAGACCAAGCGACGGCAGATCCTGGCCGTGGCCCTGGCTATCACCGCGGTGGGTCTGGCGGGCGCTGGTGCACTCGGCGCAGCCTATACGTCGATCCTGCTCATCGGGGTGGCGGTTCTGGGCACCTATGGTGGCAAGGCACCGTTCTGGCCCCTGCCCTCAATGTTCCTGACCGGCAGCGCAGCCGCTGGCGGCATCGCCCTGATTAACGCAATCGGCAATCTGGGTGGCTTTGTCGGACCCTATGCTGTGGGCTGGGTTAAGGACGCCACCGGCAGCTATACCGGCGGCCTTTACATGATGGCAGGTCTGGCCTTGTGTGGCGCGGTGGTGACGCTTTTGCCGCGCACGCCCAGCCATATAGAGCCGGCGAAGGCCTACTAAACGGAGACCCCTGTTTTGCCCACGATCGATCAGCACACCTCTGGCGTCTTCGCCATCGCTCCAACAGCGTTTCACGACGACGGCCGCGTCGATGAGACGTCGATGGATCGTTTGACTGATTTCTATTTCGAGGCCGGCTGCACCGGCATCACCGTGCTGGGGATCATGGGCGAGGCACCCAAACTCGATGCGCAAGAAGCCATGGGTGTAGCCACACGCATGATCAAGCGCGCGGGCAACCATCCGATTATCGTTGGGGTGTCCGCGCCCGGATTCGCCGCCATGCGCAGCCTGACCCACGCGGTGATGGACGCCGGTGCCGCGGGTGTGATGATCGCCCCGCCACCGGCGCTGCGGACTGACGACCAAATTACCGGCTATTTCCGTCAGGCCGTCGAGGCCATCGATGACGATGTGCCCTGGGTGTTGCAGGACTATCCCATGACCCTAACCGTGGTGATGACGCCGGGCGTGATCCGCAAGATCGTCACCGACAATCCGTCCTGCGCCATGCTCAAACATGAGGATTGGCCAGGGCTAGAAAAAATTAGCAGCCTGCGGAACTTCCAGGCCGACGGCTCGATGCGGCCGATCTCGATCCTGACCGGGAACGGCGGACTGTTTCTGGATTTCGAAATGGAGCGCGGTGCCGACGGGGCCATGACCGGCTATGCCTTCCCCGACATGCTGGCCGATGTGGTGCGGTTGCAAAAGGCTGGTGAGCGCAACGCGGCGCATGACCTCTACGACGCGCATCTACCGCTGGTGCGCTATGAACAGCAGGCTGTTATCGGTCTGGCAGTGCGCAAATATGTCTTGAAACGGCGCGGCATCTTGAGCTCCGACGCCCAGCGCAAGCCGGGCTCATCCATCAGTGTCACAGCTAAGGCCGAGGTGGACTATCTGCTCAAGCGCCTGGCGCGGTTCGACACACGCGCCGACCTCGACGCCAAGCCGGCGGCCTGAAGCTGAAGGTCGCGCTGGTTCAATTCGATAACAGACCCCAGGAGACGCTGGGTCTGATGGGGCATCTGCTGGCACGCAACGCGGCCTATGCCCAAGCGCACGGCTTCGAGCACCACTTCTTCAACGAGGCGACGGTCGACCTGCCGGTCTATTGGCAGAAGGTCTACCTTTGCCGACAGGTCCTGGCCGCTGGCTATGACATCGCCATCTGGGCCGACACCGACGCGGTGTTCCACGATTTCGGGCGAGGGGTCGAGAGCCTGTTCCAACGCGATGAGGTGATGGTCGGCGCACCCGACAATCCCTACTGGGAGGCCCCCTTCAACGCCGGTGTATTCGCGGTGCGCGGCACGGGCGGCATCGCTCTGATGGACCGCTGGCTTGGGCTGTTCCACGCCACGGCCTGGACCCGCACCGAGACCGCCTGGGTCTGTGCGGGCGAATGGGGCGGCATCGATTTCGAACAGGGCGCCTTCAATGCGCACCTATTTGACGAGGCGGTGGTGTCAGGCGCGCTGAGCCTCGTCGACTGGCGGGTGCTACAAAGCCCGTTCCCAGTTCCTGGAGCCTTGACCCTGCACTTCGCCGGCGAGTTCAAGCGCAACCTGCCGGCCTATCTGCAATCGATCCTCGGCTAGGGTCCGGACTAGAACCCTAGCGCCATCCCTTCCGAGCGCGGGTCGCTACCTCCAGCCATGATGCCGCTGGACGGATCGCGGATGATCAGTTGCGACGCCCCACCGGCACCCCACGGTCCCATCGGTTTGAGCCGATGACCGCGAGCCTCCAGTCCGGCCAGCACCTCGTCAGGGAACCGCGTTTCGACCTGCAACTCAAACGGGTTGGGAAGATTGGCCGGATCCGTACCGGGCCAAATCGACCAGCGCGGTGTGTCTATGGCGCTCTGCACATCCAGATCGCCGTCGATCAGAGCGCTGAGAGTCTGCAAATTCCACTGCGGCTGGCCATCGCCGCCCGGCGTTCCGCCGACCCCGATCGCCGTGCCCGAGGCGTCAGCCAAGGAATACAGGTTCAGGGTGCTCATGGTCTTCTTGCCTGGGGCAAAGATGTTGGGGTGCCCATCCGCCAGGTTGAAGCCACGCCCGACGCGGTTATTCATCACAATCCCGGTGTCGCCCGCGATGATGCCGCTGCCGAACGCCGAGGACACCGACTGGATCAGGGAGACCATCATGCCAGCGCCGTCGATGACGCAGATGTAGGTGGTGTCTCCGTCCTGCATATCGCCGCCACGAACCTCTTCGGCCGCGCGGGGCCCGACTTCGGCGTACCGCTTAGCGGCCCAGGATTTAGACAGCAGCACGTCCATCGGCGTCTCGCCGAACCCCGGCTCAACGGCCCAGCGCGTGCGGTCGGCGTAGGCAAGTTTCGACGCTTCAGCCAGGATGTGCACCGCTTCGGCGTCGAGGCGGCCGAGCAAGGCGCTATCGGCCTGTTCGGCAATATTCATGGACTCCAGATGGATCAGCCCCTGCGACGGCGGGGCCGTCTGATAAACCGTGTAGCCACGGTAGGTGGTCGATATCGGGTCAGCCCAAACCGTTTCATGCTGCGCCAGGTCGTCGGCGCTCAGGGCACCGCCCAGCGCCTGCACGGCATCGGCCATCGCCCGGGCCGTCTCACCCTTGTAGAAATCGGCGAGGCCTTCGCTGGCGAGGCGTCGAAGGGTTCTGGCTAGGCCCGGCTGGCGCAGGATATCGCCCACCTGCATCGGCTTACCCCCCGACAGAAGGATGCCGGCGGTAGAGGGCGTTCGCGCCAGCATGGCTTGGTGCAGCACGGTGGCGGCCTGGCACATCGGATTGAGCGCCACACCCTCCTCAGCATGGCGGATCGCATCGGTGGCCAGGCTGGCAAAAGATCGGCTGCCGAAGCGCTGCAAAAGCTGGTCATAGCCGTCGATCATCCCGGGGACGCCGATCGACAGCGGCCCGGTAGTGGGCATCTTGGGACCGGTCGCGGTTTGTAGCCCGGCGGCGCGCATCTGTTCCACGGTGGCCGCGCGCGGGGCTACGCCGGCCCCTAGCACGGTAATGGGGGCCTCGCCCGGCGCATGGATGATGGCGAAGATGTCTCCGCCCAGGCCGCACATTTCGGGCATGACGACAGTGGCGGTAAGGCCCGCGGCGATGGCGGCGTCGATGGCGTTACCGCCGTCCTGCAACACCTTCAGCCCAGCGGCGACCGTCAGGGGATGGGCCGCGGCAATCATTCCATTGCGGGCGATGACAGTTCCCGCCCCGGAACGGATATGGCCTTTGATTGCCTTTGGAAATCCTAGCATCTACTCACCCCACTGGCCCCACTGAGTTCGGGGTTTTGATTTCATGCCAACTTAGACATACAGGGTCGAAAGCGCCATGCGGCGGGGGAGAAAACCATGAAAATCGGCATGATCGGGCTGGGTGCCATGGGCGGACCGATCGCCCATCACCTCAACAAAAACGATGAGCTTATCGCCGTCAGCGCCATCGACGCGACGTACTTTGCCGCGTTCGAGGCCAAGGGGATCAAGGCGTCCACCGATCCAACCATTGTCGTCTCTGCTGAGATGGTTGTGCTGTGCGTGCCCGACGGCGCGATCGAGAAAGACATCCTGTTCGGCAAGGGCGGGCTGGCGGCGGCCCTGAAGCCCGGAACCCTGGTGGTGGACCTGTCGACCATCATCTATCAGGACGCCCTGGAGATCGGTGAACGCCTCATGGGCGCCGGGATCGACTATCTGGATTGCCCAATCAGCGGCATGAAAGAACGGGCTCAGACTGGAACGCTGACCGTCATGTGCGGCGGCGACAAAGCGCTGTTCGACAAGGCCCGGCCCTATCTGGAGCGTTTCGGCTCGAAGGTCCTGTACATGGGTGCGCCTGGAAATGGCCAGCTGATGAAAATGACCAACCAGCTGGTCTATGACACCAACATCGCCGCCCTGGCGGAGGTCATGCCCATGGCGGTTAAAATGGGTCTGGACCCCGTTATGGTCAGCCAGGTGATCAATACCGGCACCGGCCGCAGCCACGCCTCAGAATATTTCCTGCCGATGATCCTGGAAGGCCGGTTCGACACCTCCTACACGCTTGGCGGTGCCTATAAGGACCTGATCAGTGCCGCACGCATCAGTGCCGATCACAACATTCCCATGCCCGTGATCAGCGCCATGACAAGCGCCTATCAGGCCGCCATCCGCGCCGGCCACGATAAGAAGGACAAGGGCGCGATGATCTTGCCGTTCGAGGACCTGCTCGGCGTTACGGTACGTAAGCCCTAGGTCTACAGTGGTTTCGCGCGCAGGAAGTTGAAGTCGCAGCCGTGCTCGGCCTGCAGCACTTCGCGCTCGTAGAGCATGCCGTAGCCCCGGGTTGGCTTGGGGGCCTGAGGCGGGTCGGCGGCGAGGCGCCGGGCGATCTCGGCGTCGTCAACCAGCAGCTCGATGGTTTTGTTCTTCACCGACAGACGGATGCGGTCGCCATTACGCACGGCGGCCAGCGGCCCGCCCGAGGCCGAGTCTGGGCTCACGTGCAGCACGATGGTGCCATAGGCCGTACCGCTCATACGCGCGTCTGAAATGCGCACCAGATCCTTGACCCCGGCCCGTCCAAGTTTGGTGGGGATCGGCAGGTAGCCAGCCTCAGGCATGCCCGAGGCGCTCTTGGGTCCGGCGTTTTGCAGCACCATGAAGTCGTCGGCTTTGATGTCGAGGTCCGGATCATCAATGCGATTGGCGAGGTCTTCCAGCGAGGTGAACACCACCGCCCGGCCTTCGGTCTCGAAAAGATTCGGGTCGGCCGCGGCGCGCTTGAGAATTGCCCCGCCTGGCGCAAGGTTGCCAAACAGCGCCACCAGTCCGCCCTGCGGCTGTAGCGGCGCCTCGCGGGTTTTGACCACCGCCCGGTCGACGAAAGCGCCATCGTCTTCCGCCAGCCGTTCGCCCAGGGTCTGGCCCGAAACGGTCATGCAGTCGAGATGGAGCAGCGGCTTAAGTTCTCGCAGGATCGCCCCGACCCCGCCGGCGGCATAGAGATCTTCCATGTAATAGGGGCCGGTCGGCTTCAGATCGACCAGCACGGGCGTGCGATCCGAAATCTCGTTCAGCCGGTTCAGATCGATATCGACCCCCGCGCGGCCGGCCATGGCGGTGAGGTGAATGATGGCATTGGTCGAGCCGCCGATGGCCAGCAGGGTGGTCAGGGCGTTTTCGACTGACTTCTGGGTGACGATCTTGTCGGGGGTTATGCGGTCGAGCGCCAGGCGCATAGCGGCCTTGCCTGTAGCCTCTGCCGCCCGCAGCCGGTCGGCGTGTACTGCGGGGATGGCCGCCGTGCCGGGCAGCATCATGCCGAGCGCCTCGACGATCGAGGCCATGGTGCTGGCCGTGCCCATGACCGCGCAAGTCCCGGCGGTAGTGGCAAGATTGCCCTCCACCTCGTCAATCGTCTTGCGGTCGATCTCGCCGGCGCGGAACCGCGCCCAAAAGCGGCGGCAGTCAGTGCAAGCGCCCAGGCGCTCGGTGCGCCAGCGGCCGGTCATCATCGGGCCAGTGACCAGCTGGATGGCCGGTACATTAGCGCTGATCGCCCCCATGAGGGCAGCGGGCACGCTCTTGTCGCAGCCGCCAATCAGCACCACCGCGTCCATCGGCTGGGCGCGGATCATCTCCTCGGTGTCCATCGCGGCGAGGTTTCGATAGACGAGGCTGGTCGGGTGCAGGAAAGCCTCTCCCAGGGAGATGGTCGGGAATTCCATCGGCAGGCCGCCTGCCTGCAGCACGCCGGTCTTAACCGCCGCAACCAGTTCGGGCACCAGGCGGTGGCAGTTGTTGAAATCGCTGAAGGTACTGGCGATGCCGATCACCGGCTTCGACAGCAGCTCCTTACTGCGGCCGGTGGAGTTCGCGAACG
>CAISYT010000022.1 GCA_903889785.1 uncultured Caulobacterales bacterium | reverse complement strand
CGTAGACCGGGGGGGGGGACTCAGGGAGGGGCCAACGCGCTCCGCTCTGGTCATGGGGATTTCTCAGAAAGCAGGAACGCCATGCAAAGGGTGAAACTTGACCGCATCGACAGGCAGATCCTGAGCGATTTGCAGGGCGATGGGCGCATGACCAACGTCGATCTGGCACAACGTGCCGGGATCTCGGCCCCGCCCTGCCTGCGCCGCGTGCGGGCCCTGGAGCAGGCCGGCTACATCAAGGGCTACCATGCCCAACTGGACCCGGCGACGCTGGGCTTCACCGTCACCGTATTTGCCCACGTGGGTCTGAACAGCCAGGCCGAGGCCGATCTCACGGCCTTTGAAGGCTTGGTCAAGGATTGGCCGGAAGTGCGCGAATGCCACATGCTGGCGGGTGAAACCGATTTCCTTTTGAAGATCGTCGCCAAGGATTGGGACGCCTATCAGAAGTTCGTCACCGAAAGGCTGACGGCCGCACCCAAAGTGGCCAACGTGAAGTCGGCCATGACCATCCGCAGCGCCAAGCTGCTGCCCGGCGTGCCGATTGCTGTCGATGGCGACAAACCCGCGCAGCCGCCGCTGGTGGTGCCGGCCCAATAATCACCCCTGTCGTCCTCGGACTTGTTCCGAGGACCCAGGGTGGCTGGGCGGGATTTTGCAGTGCGTGCAGTGGTTTTATAAAGACTGTATTTCGAAACCCTGGACCCTCGGGACAAGTCCGAGGGTGACGTTCAGAGTTTGAATGATGACGTCTGAGCGTGTGAAGCCAGCGAAGCCTACTTAAACTTCACCTTCAAGACTTCATAAGCCTTGCCGCCGCCAGGCGCGGTGACTTCAGCCGTGTCGCCTTCGGTCTTGCCGATCAGCGCGCGGCCAAGGGGCGATTGCACCGAGACCTTGTTCTTCTTGATGTCGGCTTCGTAGGGGCCAACCAGCAGATAGGTGGTTTCTTCATCGGTATCGACGTCGGCCACGGTCACCGATGCGCCAAAGCGCACGGTTTTGCCCCCGAGTTTGCTGAGGTCGATGACGTCGGCGCGGCTGACCACATCCTCCAGCTCGATGATGCGGCCTTCGATGAAGCTCTGCTTTTCACGCGCAGCATGATACTCGGCGTTTTCTGACAAATCGCCGTGCTCACGCGCCTCGGCGATCTGTTTGATCACCGCATAGCGCTCAATAGTTTTGAGCTGGTGCAGCTCTTCCTTGAGCGGCGCCAAGCCCTCTGCTGTCATTGGAATTTTCTCGACCACGGGGCGTCCCTAAAAGAACAGTTGCCCCGCCGGGATGGCGAGGGCCGCTGGACTTACAACCGAATGTGTTTGTTACCGCTTAAAATAAGATTGGAGGGGAGCAACATCAAGTGCTCCGTCCTTCAGCGCCCCAATGGCCGCCACGGCGGCTTCCGCCCCGGCCAGGGTGGTATAATGGCAGATATTGCGGGTTAGGGCCGTTCTGCGGATGGTAAAGCTGTCTTTTAGGGACTGGGCGCCCTCGGTGGTGTTAACCACCAGCTGAACTTGGCCTGAAATCATGCCGTCGACGCAGTGCGGACGCCCTTCGGCGACCTTATTGACGATTTCAACGGGAATTCCGAGGCCCGCCAGCACTTTTTGCGTGCCGCGGGTGGCAATGACCTTGAAGCCCAGCTTGATCAGCCCTTGCGCCAATTTAGCCGCCGCCGGCTTGTCGTTGTCGCGCAAGGACAGGAAGGCCGTGCCGGTGAGCGGCAGATTCGTTCCCGCGCCCAGCTGCGACTTGGCGTAAGCGCGCGGGAAATCGCGGTCCAGGCCCATAACTTCGCCGGTGGATTTCATCTCCGGCCCCAGCACGATG